>JAILLI010000099.1 GCA_024693225.1 Lachnospiraceae bacterium | reverse complement strand
ACGGTTTCCGACAGTATGCTCGAGGAACTTACAAACCTCAAGAGATAATCCTTAATTCCTTTACTTTAACGGGATGCGGGCGTAACCCGCATCCCTTTTGAACAAATGCCGCAGGTATGCCGCGAAGCGATATCCCTGCGACGTGGCGTCATCGGATATCTTACATTGAAAATGTGGGATATTCGATGTTGTATCATCGGATAAGGGAAAAATCATAGACATTTACATAATTATTTAGTAAAATGATTATGTGCGTGTAATTGACCCGGTCTCAGATCGGATCAGTGCGGGCGGCCCTGTAAGCCGGGCATCCTCTGCACGTAAATCAGTATTTGTTGGGTGGTATAAAATTGGACATAGCAACCTTAGTAGGTGTAATAGCCGGTCTGGTGTTCATGTTCGTGTCAATTCTTCTCGGACAGGACGGGGCAGCAGGTATCATGTATTTCTTGGATGCTCCCTCCGCCATGATAACATTCGGTGGAGCCTTTGCAGCCATATTCGGCGGCACCAGCATCAAGGATTTTGTAAACGGATTAAAGAGCGCCAAGATCGCCTTCATGCATGGAAGCGAAGACCCCGGCGCCATCATACAGAAGATAATCGATCTATCTAACGTGGCTCGTAAGGAAGGCCTGCTCTCTCTCGAAGAAGCGGCTTCCGGTCTTGATGACGTTTTTCTTCAGAAGGGCGTCATGCTTATCGTCGATGGGACGGATCCCGACCTGGTAAGAGGAATATTGGAGACTGAGCTCATCAGTATTGATGAGCGTCATAAGGTCAATATAGCATTCTGGGAAGACCTGGGGGGCATGGGCCCTGCCTGGGGTATGATCGGAACCCTGCTGGGACTTGTCATGATGCTTTATCACATGGATGACGTTGCGGCGCTGGGCCCTAACATGGCCGTAGCGCTGATCACGACATTTTACGGCTCGGTTCTTGCGAACTGGATCTGTGCCCCGTTTGCCTCCAAGCTCAAGAAGGTCAACGGCGCAGAGATGAAGGTCAAGGAGATCACCATAGAAGGTCTTCTTTCCATACAGGCCGGTGAGAACCCGAGGGTTATCGAAGAGAAGCTCAAGTCGTTCCTGGCTCCGGGCGACCGGGGATCGAGCGGCGGTGAAGAAGGGGGAGGCGAAGAGTAGTGGCTAAGCGCAAAGAAGAAGAGCCACCGAAAGGCGCGCCGGCGTGGCAATCGACCTTTGCCGACCTGATGAACCTTCTGCTGTGCTTCTTCGTTATGCTTTTTGCTATGTCAACGATAGACGCGGAAAAGTTCGCACTGGTCGCGGCGAGTTTTTCACAGACATTTTCTATATTTGATTCGGGCGGATCTTCCCTGCTTGAAGGGCTTCTGATCAACAACGGCGTATCCCAGCTGTCCCAGTTGGACCAGTACATGAACACCATGGGTCAGGCAGCCGAATCGGAGGAAGAGTCCGACAACATGTACGAGGAGTTCGATGACAAGGTCTCGGATGTGCAGCAGGAGATGCTCAAACAGAATGAGCAGCTGGCCGAGAAGATAGAGGAAGCCCTTGCGGAACAGAACCTAAGCGGAGATATCGATGTCGATTTTACATCCCAGTATGTGGAACTGACCCTTAACGGAGCCCTCCTTTTTGATTCGGGTAAGGCCGAGCTCAAACAGGAATCGCTTCCGCTCATGGAAAAGGTCGGCATCATACTTCAAAAATATGCGGACAGCACCATCGAGGTTGAAGGACATACGGACAACGTTCCCATAAGTACCGCGAGGTTTGCCAACAATAACGAGCTTTCAAGTGCAAGAGCCCTGTCGGTCTTCGATTATCTGGTAGAGAATACCAACCTTGATCCGTCGATGATCAAGCATTCCGGAAGGGGTGAATACATACCGGTGGCTGATAATGCCACACCTGAAGGCCGGGCCAAGAACAGAAGAGTTGAGATCAAGATATACAATTCGCTCGCAGCACCCTGACGGTGAGTGAAGTTCATTTGGCCGGATCTGCTTATGGCACGGCAAAGTGCCGGGGGAGGAAAGAAGGAAATGAAAAAAAATCTGATGTCGGTCATCATACTGGCCCTTGTGGCGGTAAACCTGGTGCTTACCGGCATAATCATGTTTTCGACCGTATCGGCAAACCGCAAGACCATAGCCCTTGTGGATGACATAGCCGGGATACTCAATCTTGAGCTGGAAAAGCCCACCGAAGGCGAAGAAGGCGCGGCAGAGACGGAAGTCGTACTTCCCGAGAACTCCGAGGTCTATGATATAGCCGATGCCATGACCGTTGCCCTTAAGTCGAGCGGTGACGGCAAGGACCACTTTGCCATGTGTTCGGTCTCATTCTCCATAAATACACAGCATGAGGATTACAAGACATACCAGCCCATGCTGGCGACGAAGGAGAGCAAGATCAAGAGTGAGATCATAGAAGTTGTAGGCAGTTACACGAAGGAAGAAGCGCAGGCTGATGTTCACGGCATAGAGGTAGCCATCCTGGCCAAGGTTCAGGAGATGTTCGATTCGGATTTCGTGTATGAAGCATATTTCCGTGATATCAAGTTTCAGTAATTGACCGGGAAATGAACGGATTCAGTTCCCGTTGCGCCGATCGCATGACGCAAAATGCGTCCTTCCTTTTGCGATCGTGCGCATAAAATATTTGTTGCATCGGAGCGGAGTGAAGATGCAAGAATCGAGGTGAGCTTAATGGGCGAAGTTCTCTCGCAAAATGAGATTGACAGTCTGCTCCAGGCCCTAAGCTCAGGTGAACTTGATGCAGATGATATCAATAACATTGACGAGCGATCGGCGAAAAGTTACGATTTCAGACGCCCGGCGAAGTTTTCAAAAGAACATCTTCGAACGCTTGAGATAATATTTGAGCATTACGGTCGTTTGCTCTCGACAAACCTGCCGGTATATCTGCGCAAGAACATACAGGTAAGTGTCGTCAACTCTGAGGCATGTACTTTTTCGGAGTTTTCGACAGCTCTGGCCAATCCCGTCCTGCTGGCGGTGGTTAATTTCGATCCCTTAGGGGGCAACGTCCTTCTTGAGATCGCGGCCAATCTGGGATATGCCATAATAGACAGGATGCTCGGCGGGCAGGGAAATCCCCTGGACAAGAGCAGGGATTTTTCCGAGATCGAAAGATCCATAATAGATAAGATAATTTCCGTGTGCGTACAGCTGCTTCGCGAACCCTGGAAGAACGTTACGGAGATCAACCCCTTCCTTGAGAGGGTTGAGACCAATCCGCAGTTCGCACAGATAATCGCCCCTTCGGAGATGATCGCCATCGTCACAATAAACGTGAAGATAGGCGATGTTGAAGGCCTGATGAATGTGTGCCTTCCATATTTTACATTGGAATCGGTAATGGACAAGCTCAATACCAAGTACTGGTTCTCCAATATGAAGGATAACGGCGGAGAAGTATTCACCGAGCATATAGAATCCATTGTACGGAAGGTTTCGATGCCTATAAAGGCGGTACTTGGAAGAAGCACCATAACGGTCAGCGATTTTGTAAACCTTCAGCTGGGCGATATAATCAAACTCGGGAGCAAGGTGGATTCGCAGCTGGATATCTTTGTCGGGAATCTTAGGAAGTTCAAGGCCCTGCCGGGAACGTCGCGGGACGGATATGCGGTAAGGATCACAGAGGTCATGAGAGAGGAGGAACGCCAATGACGAGGTCATTTCGCAGCGTTCCGGAGGTCTTTCGAAGAGGGGATGCTTATGAAATGCATGACGCCGAGAGGCGAAAGGGAAATATTATGGAAGGAGGGATAGAGTATGGACGGAATGTTGTCACAGGATGAGATAAATGCTCTTATAAACGGCGGATTAACGGATGCACCTGCCGATACTCCTTCAGAGGCTTCTCCGGCACCGGCCGGTGGCGGTGAAGAACTGACAGAAGAAGAAAAAGATGCCATAGGCGAGGTTGCCAATATAAGCATGGGCACAAGCGCCACAACGCTGTACTCACTGGTCAACCGCAAGGTTAACATAACTACACCCGTGGTCGATCTGGCCACATGGGACGTGATAGTTACAGAGTACGAAAGGCCGTGTGTCTTCATCAAGATCAAGTATACGGAAGGTCTTGAAGGCACTAACATCTTGATACTGAAGGAACATGATGTTAAAATCATTACGGACCTGATGATGGGTGGGGACGGCCTGAACGTGGATGATACCGAACTTACGGATATACATCTTTCGGCTATCTCAGAGGCCATGAACCAGATGATGGGATCGAGCGCCACTTCGCTTTCGTCGATGCTTGGCCGTATGATCGACATCAGCCCTCCCGAAGCAAATCTCGTCGATGTTGCCGGGCTGGAGAAGCAGGAAGATATTTCATCCTTCCTTCTGGGGACATTCGTCAGGATAACCTTCAGGATGCAGATCGAAGAGCTGGTTGACAGCAAGATCATGCAGCTGTATCCTATTGACTTTGCAAAGAATCTTTATGATTACTTTATGGACAGTCAGGAACCGGAGACACCGCCGGCTGCGGCACCCGCACCGGCAGCACCTCAGATGGCTCCTCCGTCCATGCAGGCCCCCTCGATGGGACAACCCATGGCAGCAGCTCCGCAGATGCCGCCGCCCTCAATGGGAATGCCCGGCATGGGAGCTCCCTCGATGGATTTCTCCATGGGAATGGGGATGCAGCCGCAAATGGGAATGCAGCCGGGAATGGGCGCCGCGCCTTCCATGGGCATGCCCATGCCGAACATAAATATCCAGCCTGCAAGCTTTACTCCCTTCAATACGGATGTGAACGCTATGCAGAGCCAGGAGAATATAGCGCTTATCAAAGACGTGCCTCTTGAGGTTACTGTAGAATTGGGCAGGACAAGCAAGGCGATTTCTGATATACTAGACTTTGCACCCGGCACGATCATAGAACTTGATAAGATCGCCGGCGAACCGGTCGACGTACTCGTAAACGGCAAACTGGTCGCCAAAGGTGAGGTAGTAGTAATCGAAGAAAACTTTGGTGTAAGGGTCACCGAGATAATCAACTAAATTTAGAGGAGAAAAACGATGGCAAAAAACATTCTTATCTGTGACGATGCAGCATTCATGCGCATGATGATCAAGGACATTCTCTCCAAGAACGGTTATAACGTAGCCGGTGAGGCAGAGAATGGCGCCAAAGCTGTGGAGAAGTATGCGGAGCTTAAGCCCGACCTTGTTCTTATGGACATCACGATGCCTGAGATGGATGGTATCCAGGCACTCAAAAAGATTAAGGAATCGGATCCTTCCGCACTTGTTATCATGTGTTCGGCAATGGGTCAGCAGGCTATGGTTATAGAGTCTATCCAGGCCGGCGCCAAGGATTTCATCGTTAAGCCGTTCCAGGCAGACAGGGTTATAGAAGCCGTTAAAAAAGTCGTAGGTTAATATATGATACTCGCTGCATCAGACAGGGCAGAAAGCTTCACGCAGTTTCTGACCGTGATCTTGGTATTTGTTTTGGTGCTTGTCCTGACATATCTGACCACACGTTTCGTCGGGAGTTACCAGAAGACAAAAACCGCGACGAGAAACTTTGATGTTATCGAGACCTACAGGATAACCAACGGCAAGTATCTTCAGATCGTCAGGATCGGTTCGAAGTATGTGGTGATCGGAATAGGAAAGGATGACATCACAAGGATCTGCGAACTGTCGGAAGAAGATATCAAGCTTGTACCGGATGATGCCGGACAGGTAATGGATTTTAAGTCGCTGCTTGAAAAAGCCGGGCAGCGCTTTGGTAAAGGCAACAAAGAAAATGAGAAATAGCGGTAGCATTGGGGGCAGAAGAGGAATCATTATCTTTTGCTTCCTTGTGTATTTGGTGACATTTTTCTTTATGTCACCCACAAAAGTATATGCCAGCGAAGTAAACGACCTGGGTATCACAAGGGATGAAGAACCACGGACACCGACGGTGATCAGGGAGCCCGGCACGGCGGATTCAGCTGCTGATATAAGGGATCTGAACGTGTCCAACAACCTGTCGATCACTTACACCGATGCACAGGGAAATCTGTCCGGAACACTTCGTATACTCATCATACTCACCCTTGTGGGACTGGCACCGTTCCTCGTTATAATGATGACCTCATTTACGAGGATACTAATAGTACTTCATTTCGTCAGATCAGCCATCGGTACCCAGACCGCACCTCCCAACCAGGTGCTGGTAGGACTGACTCTGTTTCTGACGTTTTTTATTATGAATCCGGTAATAACGGATATAAACAACAATGCCATCAAACCGTTCGAGGCCGGGCAGATACAGCAGGAGGAATTCATCGATACGGCACTGCAGCCGCTTCGTGAGTTCATGTATCCGCAGACCCAGACCAAGGACGTTCGTCTGTTCATGGATATCGCCAAGATCGAAAGCGTCGAATCCATAGACGACATACCGACGAGAGTACTCGTGCCCGCGTTCGTCATAAGCGAACTGCGGCGTGCGTTCATTATAGGTTTCCTGATATACATACCGTTCATTGTTATCGATATGGTCGTCGCCTCGACGCTGATGTCGATGGGTATGATGATGCTGCCGCCGACGACGATCTCGATGCCGTTCAAGATACTTCTGTTCGTTCTCGCGGACGGCTGGAACCTTGTGATCGGAAACCTTGTGAAAACATTCTACTAGCTGAACATACAAAGCGAGTGTCAGAGTATTTCCGAGAAAACCTTTGGAGGGCGTCTGTGCCTGGCGAGGTATTTTCGAGCCCGGCATCAGCTATGCCCGGAAATGAGCGGGAGCGCGTTTTCGAGGAAATGACTGTGACACGAAGCTTGCATAAGCAATACAGGGGAGGAATACAATCATGATGGACATCGATAACGTCACAATGATCACACGGACCGCGCTGTATACGATCATCAAGTGCGCATCACCGCTTCTGCTCGTATCGCTTGTGGTCGGTCTTGCCATCAGTATCTTCCAGACGGTCACATCGATCCAGGAACAGACACTTACATTCGTTCCCAAGGTACTCGGCATCTTCGCCGCGATAATGATACTCGGCCACTGGATACTCAATGAGATCGTCACTTACACGGTCGAGCTGTGGAACGGTTTTTCACTGTACATAAGGTAGGATATGATCAATTATCCTTTTACGTTTGAAGATCTCGAATATTTCCTGCTGGTCTTTACAAGGATCAGCACATTCATGTTCGTAGCGCCCTTTTTCTCGATGTCAAACACACCGAGAAGACTTCGGGCAGGTTTTTCGATAATAATGTCGGTACTGCTCTTTAGCGTTCTGACAGACCACAGCGTACCGGAATATTCATCGGCGATCGGTTATTCGTTCATCGTTTTGCGGGAAGCAATAACCGGCATCATGATCGGACTCGGCGCAAACATGTGCATGTCCATTGTGCATATGGCAGGTAAGATCGCCGATATGGAAGTCGGACTGTCGATGGTCCAGCTGTTCGATCCCCTCACGAGAGAGGGAACCGGTTTCATGGGAAGTTTTTATCAGTACATCCTGATACTGATAATGATGGTCACGAATATGCACTATTATTTCCTGCGTGCGATAGTCGAGACCTTTTCGATCATACCGATCGGCGGAGCGAAGTTTTCCTCCGAAAAGATCGTGACAGTCATGGTGCAGTTTCTGACTGATTTTATAACGATATCGTTCAGACTGTGCCTTCCGATAGTTGCGGCGATGCTGCTGCTGAACGCGATACTCGGAGTGCTTGCCAAGACGGCTCCGCAGGTCAACATGTTCTCGGTCGGTATCCAGATAAAGGTGCTTGTCGGATTGTCGATCCTGTTTCTGACGATAGGAACGCTTCCGAGTGCATCGGAGTTTATTTTTAAAGAGATGAGGGTAATGGTCACCGCCATGGTCGAGTCGATGCGGTGAACGTTGAAAGGGGGTACTGCCCCATGATCAAACTGGATCTTCAGTTTTTTGCCAAGGAAGGTCCCGGCGGTGAAAAGACCGAGCCGGCTACCGAGAAAAAACTGAGCGATGCCAGAAAGGAAGGACAGGTTGCCAAGAGCCAGGAACTGGGACAGGCATTTTCGCTGATGGCCCTTTTTCTCGTACTGAAGATCTGGGGCGCTTCCATCGGGCATGATTTCATGAACAGTTTCCGCCTCAATTATTCGAGGATGAAGGAAATGACCACCCTTGTCGGGGGAGAGATCTCCGTCAAGGATTTCTGCAGGCTCTTAAACAGCAATATACTGCATATGGCAGTTATCGTCGCACCGGTTTTTCTTGCGGCACTTGTCATTGCCGTAGTTGTGGATATTTTCCAGGTCAAATGGAGACCGACATCCAAACCGCTTCAGCCGAAGTTCAATAAGCTCAATCCGATCAGCGGTTTCAAGAGGATCTTTTCAAAAGAGAAACTGATACAGCTTCTCAAGTCCATCATCAAACTTGTACTGCTCGGATACATGGCTTATTCAACGATAAAGGACGATATGGGTGTATTGTTCGCACTGTTTGACATGCACCTTACGACCGCCATCGGAGTCATCGGCAACATAGCCGTAAATCTCGGTATCAAGATAAGCGCGTTTTATCTCGTGATAGGATTTGCGGATTACGGATACCAGAAGTGGAAGTTCGCCGAAGACATGAAGATGACCAAGCAGGAGGTCAAGGATGAGTGGAAGAACGCTGAAGGAGATCCTGCGATCAAGAGCAAACAGAAGCAGAGGATGATGGAAGCTTCAAGGCGGAGGATGATGCAGGCTGTCCCGTCCGCGGACGTTGTCATCACGAACCCTACGCACTTCGCCGTTGCGATAAAGTACGACGTCAATGTTTTCGATGCACCGTATATCGTTGCAAAAGGTGAGGATTTTCTTGCAGCCAGGATCAAAGAGCGTGCAGCCGAAGCCGGAGTCGAGATAGTCGAGAACAAGCCGCTCGCGCGAATGCTCTACTACAACGTGGACCTCGGAAGTCCCATACCGCCGGAACTGTACCAGGCGGTCGCCGAGATACTTGCAGCGATCTACAACGCACGCGCCGCCGGTTGATTATATAAGTATTTATCTGTTCATGTTAACAATGCATCCACACCGGATCATCATTTCGTGTGACGGTGTAAGGAGAAGTATTTATAACTTGCAGAAAAAGCTTTGGAGCACGTCGCTACTAAGCGAGGTATTTTCGAGCGTAGTAACGTAACGTGCGGAAACTGAGCGAAAGCGCCTTTTTTCGCAAGTTTATAAAGACTTCTCCGTACCATACAGAACAATTACAGGAGGGGAGGTGAGAATATGTTCAAAAGGTTTGCAGTTGCCGACGTAGGCGTGGCACTCTACCTTCTGTGCGCATTCATATTCCTCATCATACCCATCCCTTCGGGCCTTCTTGACGTCGCCCTTGCCATCAACATTTCCGTGGCATTTGCCGTACTGTTCAATACGATGTTCGCGAAGGAAGTTCTTGATATGTCCTTCTTCCCGACATTGCTGCTCTTTACGACGATCTTCAGGATCTCCCTGAACGTATCGTCAACAAGACTGATACTCTCAACCGGTTCTCCCGGAAACGTTGTCGAGACTTTCGGCGAGTTCGTCGGCGGCGGCGATCTGATCATGGGAACGATCGTTTTCATCATCCTGATCATCATCCAGTTCATGGTCATCAACAAAGGTTCCGAGAGAGTAGCGGAAGTTACCGCAAGATTTACCCTTGATGCGATGCCCGGTAAACAGATGGCCATCGATGCCGATCTTAATACCGGAGCGATAACCGATGAAGAGGCCAAGCAGGCCCGTGCCAAGATCCAGGAGGAGTCAAGCTTCTTCGGATCCATGGATGGTGCGGTCAAGTACGTAAAGGGAGATGCTACCGCAGGTCTTATCATAACGTTCGTCAACATCATCGGCGGTATAGCCATGGGCATGCTCAGACAGGGCCTTGATTTTAACGCAGCCATCCAGAAGTACACGATACTTACGATCGGTGACGGACTGGTATCGCAGATCCCTTCGCTTCTGATCTCACTCTCGACAGGTATCCTTGTCACAAAGGGTTCGAAGGAAGCGGATTTCGGATCGGTGCTCGTATCGCAGCTGTTCGGTCTTCCGAAGGCAATGTATTTTGTCGGCGGAGTCATCTGTTTCCTCGGTATAGTAACACCCCTTAATGCGATACTGTTTCTGGCGATCGGACTGCTGTTCATCGTAAGCGGAAGGATCGTTGCCAACAATCTTGAGGTATCGAAGACGGAAAAAAGCGTGGAGGCCGAAGAGGAAGAGGCCGAAGAGATCCGCAAACCCGAAAATGTTGCCTCGCTCCTGCAGGTCGATCCGATCGAACTCGAATTTGGTTACGGTATCATCCCTCTTGCGGATGTCAACCAGGGCGGTGACCTTCTCGACAGAGTCGTTATGATACGTCGGCAGGTCGCACTTGAACTCGGTACGGTCGTGCCGATAATCCGACTGAGAGATAACATACAGCTTAATCCGAACCAGTACATCATCAAGATCAAAGGTATACAGGTCAGTGAAGG
>JAILLI010000071.1 GCA_024693225.1 Lachnospiraceae bacterium | reverse complement strand
GTGCTGAAGGAGACGGCATAATCGCATCGCACAGGAATGAGCGGACGCAGGTAACATACATGGTCTCGGAATTTGAGACAGTGTAAGAGGTCAGTATAACCCGGGCGTATGAGCTCATACGGGACTAAAAGATGAGTCAGGCTTTCCATGAAAACCTGATATGCATCTTTCGTGCATCACAGAAGGTGATCTGAAATGTGCCGGTGGTTCGGGAAATCAGGACCGGAACAGCCGTACGTTAGCACTAGATCTCAGCCCTCTATGACTATACTCACGGGGCATGTCCTGCCATAATCATGCCGGCGGCGGAGACGGTTACAGATTTTGGCCGTGGCCATCGGGGTTTTGCCCGGGCTCCTCGGGTTTTTGGCCGGAGACTTCCGGATTTTGGGCGGGTCCGCCAGGGCTTTGGCTGGGACCGTCGGGGTTTTCATGTAATTCTTCAGGCCGGAGCGTTTCCTGCTCTTCTTCAAGTATGTCAGGCATTTCTTCGAAACCCTCAGGATTTTGTCTTGGGCCGTCGGGATTAAGTCCCGGATCAAGAGGCTGCTGACCGGGTTCAACAGGCTTATCTTCGGGCCTGTCAGGGTTTATATCAGGCTCCTTGGGTTGGAGCGTTTCCGGGTCTTCGCCGGGTCTGTCAGGTTTATCTTCAAGTCTGTCAGGTTTATCCTCGGGTTTCTCAGGAGTTTTCCCCGGATCCCCGGAATTTTGTCCGGGGTCGTCGGGATTAAGTCCCGGGTCAAGAGGCTGCTGACCGGGTCTGTCAGGCTTTTCTTCGGATTCCTCGGGATCTTTCCCCGGGGCTTCGGGATTTTGCCCGGGGTCAAGAGGTTGCTGACCGGGTGTGTCAGGTCTGTCTTCGGGCCCGTCAGGATTTATATCAGGTTCCTTGGGTTGGAGCGTTCCCTGTTCTTCATCGGGTCTGTCAGGCATTTGACCGCCTTCATCCGGTTCCTGTGAAGGAGGGGTTTGTCGCTCGCGCTGCAGTCTGTCGTATTCCTTATGTATCTCCCGTACGCTCTTTTTGTTCCACTCATTACGATCAAAATCCTTGTCATAGATATTGCCGAGGCGGTCCACCATCATTTTCTTGCCCGGTGAGATCCCCTGCCTGTGGGCTTCTTTTATATCATCATCAGACACTTTGACGGCAATGGGATTGATATTCTTGTGACCTGCAACCCTTTTATCGAGCTTATCCACAAGTCTGTCGGTGTGGTCTTCCCTGCCGGTGTTCGCGGTGACCACAAGGTAGTTGTCATCAGCGTCAGTTATATAACCGTCTGCTTCGATCTGGTCGATGGTTGCTTCGACCGCTGTTTCGATATCTTCATTTATCATGTTTTTAGTATCAAGTTTTGATACTATATCGGTCCCGTCGTCATTGACACCGCTGATCGAAAGTACACGGTCAAACCTGTTGATCGTATACTCTATTGAGGGGTTTACATCCAGACTGACTGTACCATAGGGCTGCAGATACAGGTATGAGGAGCCGGTCATAATAAGTATGAGGGCAGCAGCTGCGGTTATAAGAGGGACATATCTGCGGATCTTTTTGGAAGGAGCTTCTGCCCGGGCCCTGTCGCCGATCATGATCTCCAGGCCTGTCTCGTAGCCCTGATCCCTTATCCCGATGATGTCTCCGGCCTCGGTCATAACCGTAGCTTTGCCGTCTGATATTTCAAGAACCACTGCCTTCATCATCCCGATCCCTCCTTTCCGCTGTGTCTGATGTATTGCAGGTAATCCGCCAGGCGCGGGTAGTCGCCGTTTAAGATGACCACGGCCATTATGATGTAGCGCCGGTACCTGTCCAGGACCTTTAAAGATACTCCGGCTTCCTTTTTTATCCGTACGCCCGGAAGGCGCCCGGTCGTCAGAAGATCTTTGAGCATCTCCTCATCATCCATTATGTATGTAACGGCTTTTGCGCAGGCGGTCTTTGTTTTACCGGCCTTTGGGGAATTGTCCCTTAAGTCTTTGAAGGAAAAGCCGTACTTTTTCAAACGCTCATCGACCTCCAGGATCTCATCCCTTATGGTGGCGGCATTTTCCAGTGTATTCTGAGCCTGAAGGCTGTTTCGTGATACAGCTGTGAAGACTTCGCTGCCCTCTTCATGATCTCCTTCGCCGGAAAGCATCTCATTGCTTACCGGGATTTCCGCGCTGTGACGCATCTCATTTCTGTGAAAATCGATAAGGGCCCGCTTTATCACTACAGCAGCATATGGCATGAATTCGCCGCGCTCTTCGGAGTATGTATCTATCGCCCTGTTAAATGCGAGCAGCGCAACAGACCATTCATCATCGCTTCCTGTTATGTACTTCCCACATGCTTTGGAAGTGATCTTCAGAATGGTCTGCTCGTTCTGCCTTATGAATATTTCACGCTTTTTGGGGTCAGCTTTTGCTTCCTTCACCTGCTCGTTCATATTCACATTATAGCACTCTTGATCTGTAGTTTGTATGGCCAGGCTTGATTTTTCCGACAAGGCATCGGAATTTCATTATTTTCTTTTTTCGATGCATTTTGAGACGCCTTCCTTGTAATTAATGCATCGGAAATTATATTTTTGCGTTTATCGATGCATTTATGCCAGGCCTTCTTGCTATTGTTGCATCGGAATTTCAGTTTCTGCGTTTGTCGATGCAGAAGTTGTATCCGAAGACGTATCTGTAGTTTGCGTGTTGCTGCTCCTGTCGGGCTTTCTGTCCGGGCGCTGGGGGCGTGTATCAATGCCTGCCTTTTCAAGAGCGGTACGGAGGGCTTCCATAGCCTTTCTTTCGGCTGTCATGAGGGTTTCGATATCATCTGACTTTTCGCTGACAGCCTTGTCGAGTGCTGTTTTTGCCGTCTCATAATCAGCAAGAAGGGAGGTCAGCTCTGTCTTTGTGTCTTCATCTTCAAGCGCATCTATAGCGGTCTTTATCTTATCGGTATCGATCCCTTTCATCTTGTCGTGTCCCTTACCGCCTTTGCCCTCGGGAGGGAGCTCAGGTCTTTCACCATCCTGGCCTTCTGGCAGTTCGGGCTTTTCACCGTCCTGGCCTTCTGGCAGTTCGGGCTTTTCACCGTCCTGACCTTCTGGCAGTTCGGGCTTTTCACCGTCCTGACCTTCTGGCAGTTCAGGCCTTTCGCCGTCCAGGCCCTCGGGAGGCAGTTCAGGTCTTTCGCCATCCAGGCCCTCGGGAGGCAGTTCGGGTCTTTCGCCATCCAGGCCCTCGGGAGGGAGTTCAGGCCTTTCGCCATCCAGACCCTCGGGAGGGAGTTCAGGTTTTTGGTCATCCTGATTACCTTCAGAGTTCTGCTGGATTTCCTGCCTGGGGCCGTTTCCACCGTTTCCATCGCTTCTGCCGGGCCCCCCGTTTCCGCCGGGACCTCCCGGAGCTGCCATTACTGTGGCTGTCATGGCCAGTGTAAGGGCTGACGTCACAGCAACCATCGTTGTTTTCTTTGCAAGTTTTCTTCTGATCATATTAATTACCTCCTAGATTTTTTTTTCGAATTCACTCCGGATTGCTTCTCTTCTTTTTTCCGGACTGTCTTCAGAAGTATTGTTTTACCCGACATATTCTTTTATGAGCTCATTATCATGATCCGGGTTTACCCTTCTGCTATATAATACGGGGATGCTGATTTCAAAAATGGGGTGTTTATGAAAATTTTTTTATTCCCTTTTGCAGGGCGGGAGAAGCCATACACGCAGAGAAGGGATGAGTGCCTGTATGCGTGTAGGGAAAAAAGAGAAGGAGGGGAGAGGATAAATGCAGGGAAGGGTTGAGTGTGAGTATGCTTGTAGGGGAAGAAGAGTAGGAGGAGAGGGCATACACGCAGGGAAGGGATGAGTGCCTGTATGCGTGTAGGTGAAGAAGAGTAGGAGGAGAGATCATACACGCAGGGAAGGGTCGAGTGCTCGTATGCGTGTAGGTGAAGAAGAGTAGAAGGAGAGAGCATACACGCAGGGAAGGGGTGAGTGCCTGTATGCGTGTAGGTGAAGAAGAGTAGGAGGAGAGAGCATACACGCAGGGAAGGGATGAGTGCTCGTATGCGTGTAGGGGAAGAAGAGTAGGAGGAGAGAGCATACACGCAGGGAAGGGTCGAGTGCTCGTATGCGTGTAGGGAAAAAAGAGTGTATAGAAAAAGGGGAGGAGGGCCGACAATAGGGGGGCGACAAAAGGGGGAGGGCCGGAAAAATGAAAAGAAGGGGAAGGCCGGTAAAGGGGGAGGGCCGGAAAAATGAAAAGAAGGGGAAGGCCGGTTAAGGTGGAGGCCGGTAAATTGAAAAAAGGGGCGAAGAGTGATATATTAAACTAGTTGCAGGCAATGTGGCGCTGTTCATGTGCTTTAGATTTAGAGAAAGAGAGGAAATACTTTATGCAGAAGATGATAGGATTAAAACTGTATGCCATGCTGGCAGCCCTTGTAATTTCGGCTGTACCGGCATCCACTGTACAGGCAAGCGAAACTGAGGCGGTTGCACTATCAACCGCAGCCAAGGCGGGGTCGGAGGTAGCAGAGACTGCAGCCAAGACAGGGCCGGCAACCGAGGATAATGCGGAGCTCATAAATGAGGATAATGCGGAGCTCATAAATGAGGATAATGCGGAGCTCATAAATGAGGATAAGGCAGGGCTTTCAAGTGAGGTCCTGACGGAGGATCAGGCCGGCGACTTCGGCGATGAAGAGATAATCGCCATCGAGGCACCTTCGAGCACAAAGGTCACTATAGAGCACAAGTCAACACTTGCAAATACAATAAAAGAGCTTCCCCAAACCCTGACGGTTCAAACGAAGGACGGGACCTTTACCATAAAGGCCGAATGGAAATGCGACGGGGATTATAACGATCTCATGGGCATATATCCTTTTGTTCCGGATATGAGCCGCTACAGTCTTGCAGATGATCTTGAACTTCCGGTCATATATGTGGAATTTACCGATGAGGGGAAAAGCCGCGCCGGCGAGCCTTTTGATATTCCGGACATACCGGTAATTAAATCCTCTTCGTCAGGCGGTGATCTGGTAAATACAGAAAATCTGCCCAGGACATATAACCTGTTTGCTGAGAATAAGCTTCCCCCTGTAAGGGACCAGGGGAATTTCGGAACATGCTGGTCATTTTCCACTATCGGTTGTCTTGAATCGGATCTGATCAAAGACGGAGGATCTACCCAAACAGACCTGTCGGAACTGCATCTGGCATATTACGCCTATAATAATTATAAAGACCCCAAGGGATGCAAGACTGACACAATAAGAGAAGCTAAACACATAGAACCGAGAACCTTTCTCATGGCAGGAGGAAACGGTAACATCGGCGGGCGGGTGCTTTCCGGTCTACAGGGTGCCGTTGATGAGAAAACCGTTCCATACAGCCAGGCCCTTACCTTTAATCCCGGGACCAAAATTGTAAGGTCAAAGGACAGTGTCAGGGTTGACAGGGCATACTGGTTTGGAAAAGAAGCGAACGAAATCAAGAAGAATATAATGGCCCATGGCGGAGTATCCACGCTCTATAATGATAACAATAAATACTATACGGCAACGGATAATTGTTATTACTGCCCTGAGGAAATAGGAACCAACCATGTTGTGATGCTGGTTGGCTGGGATGATGATTTTTCCAAAGACAAGTTCGGGATAACCCCTGAAGGTGACGGTGCATGGCTTGTCAGAAACAGCTGGGGATTTAACGGTTACGGACATACCGGCTATTTCTGGCTGTCCTATTATGATAAGAATATCCCAAACCTGTGCGTATCCTTTGATGCCGCAAAGAATACCTTCGATAACTGTTACGGATACGATGGACAGGCTGTCAATGACCGGTATGTAAAAATAAAAAAATCCGATAAAGTGACCCAGAGATTCAAAGTCGATAAAAATGAGACGGTCAAGGCTGTGGGTATTGAACTTGGTACAGATAATGTTACGGTGACTGTTACCGTCAAGAATAAAAAGACAGGAAAGACCTCCACGGGAAAGGTGAACACAAGTTATGTGGGCTTCTATACCATCCCTCTTGAGAAAGATCTTGACGTTCCGGACAGTGCGACCGTGGAAGTTACATACAGATTTAATAAACTCACACAGGTAGTTGTTGAGGATAAAGGGAGCAGTCCATTTACCAGCTTTATATTTACGGGCAAGTGTGACAAAGGCTTCTATGTAAACGGGGAGAAGATCAAATACGATCTTAGGGCCAAATTGTATACGGACAAAAAAATAGCGGTAAAGAAGGTGACACTCAATAAGGATAAGATCACCGTGAAAAAGGGTAAGACAAAAACACTTAAGGCAACGATAAGACCCAAAAACGCCGCTAATAAGAAGCTTACCTGGTCAAGTTCCAACAAGAAGGTCGCGACCGTTTCCCAAAAGGGAGTAGTCAAAGGGAAAAAGAAGGGGACGGCGACCATAACCGTAAAGGCATCCAACGGAAAGAAGGCGACCTGTAAGGTTAAAGTTAAGTAGGACAGGGATTTTATTGATTTTGTTGACTTTTATGGCAAAAAACCTTAAAATTTTTAGGTATTTTTGATTATTATCAAAGGAGGGATACCATGAAAAAGATCATTGCTATGTTAATGGCAGGAGCCATGACTGTTTCTCTCACAGCATGTGCTGCTGCAGGCGGTGCAGCCGATGCAGGTGCTGCATCAGGTTCCGCTTCAGGTGATACTATCAGGATCGGTGTGTTTGAGCCTTCAACAGGTGACTCCGCATCCGGCGGTAAGAAAGAGATACTCGGAATGCAGTATGCAAATGCCGAGACACCCACAGTAGAGGTTGGCGGCAAGACCTATAATGTCGAGCTTGTAATGGCTGACAACGGATCTTCGGCCGACAAGGCTCCTTCGGCAGCATCCGAGCTTGTAGGAAAAGATGTTTCGCTTGTGCTTGGTTCATACGGATCGGGCGTTTCTATGGCTGGCGGCCCCAAGTTTGAAGAGGCCGGACTTGCAGCTATCGGTGTTACATGTACAAACCCCAACGTTACCGCAGGAAATGATTACTACTTCAGGATATGTTTCCTTGATAACTTCCAGGCGGATGTTCTTGCAAACTTTGCAATGGACAAGTTCCAGGCCAAGAAGGCATACTGCCTTGGTGAGAACGGAAACGAGTATGACCAGGGTCTGTGCGTATTCTTCAAGCAGGTATTCGAAGCAGCCGGCGGCGAAGTCATAACCGACTCATTCCCGACCAACAACTCAGACTTTACTTCTTACCTTAACAAGGCCAAGAGCGAAGGCGCTGACGTTATCTTCACACCTGTTTCGATCGCTTATGCAAAGCAGATCATGGAGCAGGCAGCATCCCTTGATATAGGGATCCCCTTCCTCGGATCTGATACACTTGATGATAACATGGTCCTTGAAGCTACCAAGGATACCAACCTTCAGCTTTACGTTTCAACCTTCTATCAGGAGGGTGGTTCAGAGACATTCGATAAGGGCATCAAGGATTACATCAACAACAATTCCGCAGCCATGACGGCAAACGGCGGAAACGACACCATCTCAGCCGTTACGGCAATGGGATATGATGCATACTATGTTGCACTTGAGGCTATCAAGGCAGCAGGCTCGGGCGACAAGGCAGCCATCAAGGGCGCCATCCCCGGAGTAAAGTATGACGGCGTTTCAGGATCCATCGCATTTGATGAGATCGGTGATGCAGTACGTGATACAGCTTACATCAAGACTGCAGACACGGCTTCCGGCACATGGGCATTTGAGAAGGTTCAGACCGGATCAGGAAGTAAATAAGCTGTTGTTAAATAAAGGATACTAACATGGAATATGTCATTTCGGTATTGCTCTCCGGTATTTCGGTGGGCGGTCAATATGCACTTATAGCAATAGGATATACACTTGTATACGGGATACTCCGCCTGATCAACTTCGCTCACGGCGATGTGTTTATGGTGGCCGGACTTATGGGGATATACTTTACGGCAACTCTGCCTTTCGGCGAGACCATCCCCCTGGTCATAATACTGACGGTACTGCTCGGTTTTACCATAGAGCGTGCGGCCTACAAGCCGCTGCGTAACGCTCCGAGGATGTCCGTTATGATCTCGGCCATAGGAGTGAGTTATCTGCTGCAGAATACCGCTACCTATGTTACCGGAGGACAGCCGATGACATATCCCGAAGTCCCTTTTTTGTCGGAAACTGTCAATGTGGCAGGGACCCAGACAAAATGGGTTGTTATAATCACCCCCTTCCTTGTCCTGGCACTCGTGTTCGTACTTTCGCTCCTCATCAACCGCACAAAGGTCGGTATGGCCATGAGGGCGGCATCAAAGGATTTTGAAACGAGCATGCTCATGGGTATCAGGATCAACAGGGTAATATCATTCACGTTCGTTATCGGTTCAGCTCTTGCCGCTGTCGGATCGGTACTCTTTTTTACCAACTATCCGGCCATAACCCCGACTGCAGGCGCCATGCCCGGTCTTAAGGCATTCGTTGCAGCTGTGTTCGGAGGCATAGGTTCAATACCCGGAGCCGTTATCGGCGCCTTCCTGATCGGCATATGCGAAACGATAATAAAAGGACTTCCCTCATCATGGGATGTATCGGTATTTTCGGATGCCTTCACTTTTGCGTTACTTATAATAATTCTTATATTCAAACCGCAGGGTCTCTTCGGAGAAGCTGCCACAGATAAGGTGTGATCATGAAAAAAGATCGTAGGTCAGTTAAAATCTTTGCAGGGATCACGGCCTTACTCCTGTTCGTGATACTGCTTGAAAATCTAAGCGGGATGTTCCCGAACCTTCCACAGGTATTTCAGCCTACCAGCCCCCTCTTTACGGTGCTGAAGAAAGCGGCTGTTTATTCGCTCGTTGCTGTGTCCATGAATTTGCTCAACGGTTTTACAGGCCTCTTTTCACTGGGCCAGGCAGGTTTCATGCTGCTGGGCGCTTATACCTATGCCATCCTTACGGTGCCGACGGCCCTTAAGGAGCAGGTATACTACCTGTTCGGAGGCTGTGCATTTGATTTTTCGCTGGTGGATATGTTTAAGGGCATGTTCGGGGAAAGCGGCGCGGGCGGTGCCTTTGCCATGATACTCGGAAGCCTCATAGCCCTTATACTGGCGGGATGTGTTGCCGGATTTTTTGCCTATCTCATAGGAATACCGGTGCTCAGGCTCAAGAGTGACTACCTTGCCATAGCGACACTTGGCTTTGCAGAGATACTTCGGGCCATATTCCAGTGGCAAAAGCTTGGCCCCGTGACCAACGGTGCCAACATGATCAAGGGCTTCCCGACTTTTTCCGATTTTAACATAACGAATTCATCGGGTACGGTTCTGCTTCGGCTGTCAACCTTTGTACCCTTCCTTATATCGGGGCTGTGCATACTCCTCATAATCCTCCTGATCAATTCGTCTTACGGGCGTGCCTTCAAGGCCATACGTGATGATGAGATCGCGGCGGAAGCCATGGGAGTGAGCCTCTTCAAACACAAGATGATGTCCTTCGTGATATCGAGCTTCTTCGCGGGAGTAGGCGGGGCGCTCTTTGCCATGTATGTTGCAAACGCCCAGGCCAAGGCCTTCACATCGGTCATGACATATGAGATCCTTCTGATCGTCGTCATCGGCGGCATCGGGTCTGTCAGCGGAAGCGTGCTTGCAACATTCCTCTATGTGGCATGTTCGGAGTGGTGGCTCCGCTTCCTTGACAGTGAGCAGTACATAGGAAATTTCAAGGTACCTCTTCTTAGGAACGGGTTCCGTATGGTGGTATTCTCGATCGTAATAATGGTCATAGTGCTCTTCTTCTCACAGGGTATAATGGGCAACCATGAGCTGAACTTGGGAGCCGCCATAAAAAAGATCACAGCAAAAAAGGAAAGGAAACGTTAGGTCATGGCAAACGCACTACATCTTGAAAACGTAACGATGCAGTTCGGGGGCGTTGTCTCGGTCAACAACCTGACGCTTGACGTTCCCGAACATCAGATAATAGCCCTGATCGGCCCCAACGGTGCCGGCAAGACCACGGCCTTCAACTGTATCACAGGTGTGTATCAGCCGACCAACGGTCTTATAGAGTTCATGGGCAAGCCCATGGTAAGGAACCATCCCTCAAGGTCCGAGGCTAAGACCTATAAGGGAGAAAATGCGGGACTTTATGCCAATGAGACTCCTCTGGCTCCGACGCCGGATGAGATAACAGGCCTTGGTATAGCACGAACCTTCCAGAACATAAGGCTCTGGAAGAGCATGACGGTATTTGAAAATGTTTTGATAGCCAAGCATCAGCATGCAAAGCAGAATGTCTTTTCAGCCGTCTTCAGAAAGAACCTGGCTGAAGAAAAGCGGATGCGGGAAGAGACCATGGATCTGCTCGTCGAGCAGGGACTTGATGCATACAAGGATGAGCTGGCTGTAAGCCTTCCCTACGGACTGCAGAGGAGGCTTGAGATAGCAAGGGCTCTGGCGACAAAACCGACCCTGCTCCTACTTGATGAGCCGGCAGCCGGAATGAACCCACAGGAGACGGCCGAGTTGGCTGATTTTGTCCGCCTGATACGCGACAAATACAATCTGACGGTCTTCCTTATAGAGCACCACATGGATCTGGTTATGAACATTTCGGACTATATATATGTTATCGATTTCGGCAGCGAGATCGCCCGGGGCATACCCGAGGAGGTCCAGAACAACAAGCACGTTATCGATGCTTATCTTGGAACAACGGATGAGGAACAGCAATGAGTGAACAGGTATTAAAGATAGAAAACCTCAAAGTTTCCTACGGCGGCATCGAGGCGGTGCGCGGTATAAGCTTTGATGTAAAGGCCGGCGAGATCGTTACGCTCATAGGCGCTAACGGAGCCGGAAAAAGCTCCACCCTGCGTACAATCAGTGGACTTGTAAAGCCGGTAGACGGAAGGGTCATATTCGAAGGAGAGGATATAACCGCAAAAAATCCCACCATCATAGTGTCGAAGGGACTTGTCATGGTGCCGGAGGGAAGAAGGATATTCCCCAACCTCACGGTACTTGAGAACCTCAAGGTGGGAGCTTATCTGAGAAAAGATGACCTGAGCAGGGATCTTGAGATGGTCTATTCGTATTTTCCCAGACTGCAGGAGCGGTCATGGCAGGCAGGCGGAACGCTTTCGGGAGGCGAGCAGCAGATGCTGGCGGTCGGCCGTGCTCTAATGGCCCGTCCCAAGCTCCTCATGATGGATGAGCCTTCGCTTGGTCTTGCACCTATAGTTGTACAGGGAATATTCGAGATTATAAAGCAGATACATGAAGCCGGAACAACTGTGCTCCTTATTGAGCAGAACGCCAACATGGCCCTTCATGTTGCCGACAGGGCATACGTAATAGAAAACGGGATGATAGCCATGGAAGGCACGGGCAAGGAGCTGCTTGAGGATGAGAAGGTAAGGGCCGCATATCTTGGCAGCCGGAGCGAGTAAGGAAGGCTTGAGGTTGTTTTCACGGCCGAGGCGTATTTGATGCCGGGCAGGTTTTGAT
>JAILLI010000038.1 GCA_024693225.1 Lachnospiraceae bacterium | reverse complement strand
TTCTAAGGCCGGCTCCGGCTTATTCATCTCTTCGGCCTTATTCTCGAAGCCACAACCGGAGAGTATGGCCGCACTTGCAGCACCAAGCAGATATGTCAGTATCTTCTGTTGATATGTCCTGTTTTTCATATATTTCTCCTTATAAGTTGTCTTTTTGGTATATTTATGGTAGGCAGTTCGAACTTCTAGAAAAATCAGTCTTCAGCTTTTATTTCGTTGTCAACGATGTCGCTGTATTTGTTCTTTTTAACGCCATGAACTGTTATAAAGGTTAAACGCAATGCCCTTTTTGTTTTTAGACTTAATCGAAGCAGCTCATCCCTTTCCCTGATCCTCAGGGCATAATCACCGCTTATAACATTATTCTCGGTCATATCAACGACTCCCTACCATAAGTCATGCGTATTCCATAGTTATGGTAGGAAGTCATGCGGGCATAACTTCAAAGAAGGAGTTTTTCAAAAAGCCGGAAAGAGAACCCCGGAGCGCTGAAAGAGACCATCGCACTTTCATCCCATAGAAAAGATTAATGGGCCGGGATTTACTTGTAAGGGGGATACTGCATAACATACTCCACTTCCGACATTACCCGTGGAGCAACATACGGATCTATGATATAGTTCGCTCCGTTATAGGTAACCTTTACGAACTGCTGTTTCCAGGTATTCTCGTTTACGTGCTGATAGGGGATGGCAAGCATGTTGAGACACAGTCCCACCGCCCTTGCCGTACCTGCCGAAGAGGCGCGGTATATCCGTATCGCTTCAAGTCCCTTGCCGTTATCTATTTTCTGGCCGAAAACGCCGAAGACACCTGCAGGATCATTATAATGGGATCTTTTGGTATCATACTTCACTCCGGGTGAAAAGTTGACCCAGTTATACATCCTTCTGGCTATCTCGTTCATCTGCAGGTACATGTTATTGGGATACATCCTCCTCGTCGGATCGACGATATTGACCCTGGCTTCCTCGTATGCACTCTTAAAAGGGCCAATATTAAGGCTTTTCCTAAGGCTCTTTCTCATGTAGAGTATCTCGGCCGGGACCAGATCCCCTATGACCAGGGCATCCATGTTGTTCAGGTATTCCGGGGCAGGGATCCTTCGCTCAAAGATCCCGTAATTGATGTAATGATCCAGGAGCTTATGGGCATCATAGCCGTACTTGGCCTTAAGATCCGGATAAAGATTGGCATAAAAATCCGTATCCAGCCTCCTGTAGGTCTGCAGATAAAATATCTCCGCGTGGGTTTCTCTTGCCCCAAGCGGCAGCATCATTGCGGCAATGATCATCACCGCTGCCGCACGTCTTATGGTTTTTCTAATCCTTATCTTCATATCCGCCCCTTTGAAAAAATCCCGGCATCCGGCCCGTCAGAATTTTTCAACCTTCAGATTATGATATTCCCTGAAGGTATATTCCACGTTAAAATAGGTAAACTCCTCAGACTCCGCCGTCATTGTCCAGTTCTCCTCTTCATCAAGATCGGGGAAAAAAGCATCGGATTCGTACTTCTGATCGATCTTTGTGATGATCGCGGTATCACAGTACCTGTAATATCTCCTGTACACGCTTTCTCCGCCTATTATATATATATCGTCACTGTCGTAGTTTTTAAGAAGGGCAAAAAGTTCTTCATCGTTATGTACCACGATGGCATCCTTTACCTTATAGTCCTTATCACGTGACAGGATGATATTGGTCCTCATCTTAAGGGGCAGACCGTTTGGAAAAGTCTCCAGGGTCTTCCTTCCGAGCACAACCACCTTCCCCGTAGTCTCATTACGGAACATCTTCTGGTCATTTGGTATGGATACAAGCAGCTTTCCCTTAAAGCCTATGGCCCAGTTCTTATCTACGGCAGCAATACATTTCATCTTCCCATCCTCTTTTCCTTTGAACAACCTGCGTATTAAAGATCACCTTCGGCAAGGCGCGTAGAATTTCCGGCTAACCCTATATACCCAGGTCGAATTTAAGCTGGGGATTTTGTTCCTTTATGATATCCCTCGGGTAGCCTTCGACCTTGAAATCATCCACACTAAGATCCCAGAAGGATATGCCCTGCCCCACGCTTATAACGGGACTGCACTCCACGCTCTTCCTTTCAAGCATCTGCCTTGCCTGGTCCATATGCCGGTCATATACCTGAACATTGGCGCAGAACCAGGTAAACCTTCCGGGAAGATAGCCCAGATGATTTGCGATGCCTATAAGAAAAGCCGCGTACTGGAGCTGGTTGATGCATCCGGCGGTAAGGAAATCCGAGCTTCTCTGGAAAAGGCACATGTCCAGATAGTCCGTCTTCTCTCCGTCTTCCGATATGGCGTGCCTTACATTCCATACCGTCTGGTAAGCACAGGGTTTAAGGCCGTGTTTTTCCTTAAAATCCTCTTCCTGCCACATGTTGATTATATGGCGTCTCCCGTCGGGATCATTTTTGATGTCATTTATGAGATTCTCCGTAAGATTCCATTTTCTTACCGTTGCCCCGTAGCACTGGCCTATGGTCCTGTCCCCTATATCCCATTCATCCCACCAGGTGATATTGTACTTGTCCCTTAAAAGGTCAAGGTCGTTTGACATATCCCGGTATATCCACAAAAGCTCACCGATGGCTGACTTGATGGCTATGGGGCGAAGGGTTATAAAAGGGCTCTCGCCCGCTGCCAGATCATAGGTGCACATCACATGATCGACAGACAGGGTATGGGCAGGCGTTCCGTCCGCATATCTGGGGCGCGGGTTGACATCAAGCGACCCCTCCTTCAGTATCCTGCCTACTATCTCTCTGAAATATATATCTCCCTTTGTCATTTCCTTTATCCCTACCGATCCCACTTATCACACAGGCTGTTGATCTGATCCGCGAACTTGGCCAGATCCTTGTTGGCTCCGCCTTCATTGTGGCTGATAACTGCAAGCAGCCTCTGCCCGGCAGCAAGAAGTCTCTCAAATACGGTAGATACGGTCTTGGCCTTCTTCTTGGCTCCCTCGATCCTGACGCCGACGGTCTCTTCTTCGAACTCATCAGCAATAAGGTCGTAGCAGGTTCCCGAGAAGGGAGCATATGTGTTGAAGCCATGCTCATCATGGAGATAAGCCGCAAAATCGTCCGTGACCGTATCATCACCGTGAACAACGAAGACCATCTGCGGATCGTTCTTAAAGCCCAGCATCCACCTCGTAAGGCCTGCCTTGTCAGCATGACCCGAGATACCCTCAAGCTTCATGATCCTGGCCCTTACCTCAATGGTCTCACCGAAGAGACGGACCTCCTTTGCTCCTTCCACTATGGACCTTCCCAGAGTCCCTACCGCCTGGTATCCCACGAAGAGGATGGTACATTCCTCGCGCCAGAGATTGTGCTTGAGATGATGCCTGATACGGCCCGCTTCGCACATTCCCGATGCGGATAATATGACCTTGGGTTCACTGTCAAAGTTGATCCCCTTGGACTCCTCGCTCGTGATCGAAAGGTTAAGCCCCGTAAAAACAAGCGGATTGATGCCCCGCTTTACCAGCTCCAGGGCTTCATCGGCAAAACAGTCATATATGTTCTTGTTAAAGACCCCCGTAGCTTCAACGGCAAGCGGACTGTCCACATAGACCGGAAAATCTCCCAGGTCGTCGAGCAGGTGTCTCTCCTTTATCTGTCTTATGAAATAAAGTATCTCCTGGGTACGGCCGACAGCGAAGGAAGGGATCACAACGTTTCCGCCTTTTACAAAGGTGTCCCTGATAACGGTAGCCAGCTCTGCCACATAGTCGACCTCACTCTTTGCATGAAGCCTGTCACCATAGGTCGATTCGCACAGTACATAATCAGCCTCGTCTATGGTCTGGAAATTGCGTATGAGGGGAAGATTGTCATTGCCTATATCTCCGGAGAAGACCAGCTTTTTGGTAACACCGTCCTCGGTAAGCCATACTTCTATGGCAGAAGACCCCAGAAGATGTCCCACATCAGTAAACCTTACGGACAGCTCCTCGCATATCTTGATCTTCTTTCCGTAGCGGATGGGGACCAGGCACCGTATGGCCCCGTCTGCATCCTCCATGTTATAGAGGGGAACATATTCCGTAACATCAGACGACCTCTTGGCCTTCCTGTTCCTCCACTCTGCTTCCGACATCTGTATGTGGGCACTGTCACGGAGCATTATGGAACACAGGTCCACCGTGGCATCGGTAGCATATATCTGCCCCCTGAATCCTTTTGCGTAAAGAAGCGGTAATAGACCGGAATGGTCAATGTGCGCATGGGTAAGCAGTACATAGTCTATCATGGCTGCATCGACCGGAAGCGGAACATTCTCATAGATGTTTACTCCCTGCTCCATTCCGTAATCAACGAGGATATGTTTGTCGCCTGCCTCCAGATAATGGCAGCTTCCCGTAACCTCATGCGCCGCTCCGATAAATCTTATCTTCATGTCAACCCGTCTCCCCTTTCTTTATGATCCTATCCCTATCAGTCCCGGCAGGTCTTTGGGACTGTCTATAACATATTCGCATCCCCTGACATCTCCGAAACCGTATCTCGCATATATGAACCTGCAGGAAGCCGTCCGGCAGGCATCCCTGTCCATGACCGTATCCCCTACATAGACCGGAGCCTTCAGGTCGTGGTCTTTTGTAATCTTTGCGATATTATCCGCCTTATACATCCCGGTATCTCCCGGGCACAGATGGTCAGTGATAAAGCCACTGCATCCCGTCTTTTTCATGAAAAGCTCTATATAACCGCTCTGGCAGTTGCTCACGATATAGACCGGTATTTGGTCCGATATGATCTTTATCGCCTCGATGATGCCCGGGTAGAGACGGCCTCCGCTCTCCTGCAGGTATTCATCCTCATATCTGTATATGACCGGCGTAAGGGTATCTATCTCTTCCTTTGTCCCCTGAGGGAAGATATCCCTTATGATATCCGCCATCGGAAGTCCGAACAGGCCCTTAAGCCTGTCGGCCGTTATCCCGGGATCATCATAGCCGCTGTCCGTAAAAGCCTTGTTCCAGGCGTCTTTGACCAC
Source organism: Lachnospiraceae bacterium (assembly GCA_024693225.1). Classification (GTDB taxonomy): domain Bacteria; phylum Bacillota; class Clostridia; order Lachnospirales; family Lachnospiraceae; genus UBA2868. The sequence goes on along the minus strand of JAILLI010000038.1, from coordinate 16,648 downwards.
ATCGGTCGAATCCCACAGTGTCCCGTCTACGTCAAATATCACTCCGTCAGTCTTTATCATAGTAATCTGCCCAGTCAAACGTATCTTTTTTTCTTCCCTTACGGTTCTTCCGGTATCTCTTCCTTCTCTCCTGTTCACGCCGACGCTCCGACAGCAGGGAAGTTGCTATAATGACTGCGATCGTCAGGGTTACGGCCGCCACAAGTGCTATTATCAGAAGTCCCGTATATGAATCGGTGATCATTGATGTCGTGTTCTTGTCGATCGCGTTCGCTATCGCGCTCGTTTCCACTGCCGGAAGCTCTCCCCCTATCATCCAGCCGCCATCTTCCTCTTCATCCGCCTCTTCATACTCACCCGTATCCTTTGCCTTTTTTGAAGTCCCGGATGTTTTTGATTTTTTGGATGTCTTGGATATTTGGGAGTCCTTGGTCTTGCCTTCCTTTACGGTCTTCTTTTTCTCTTTTACGGATGTGGTGCCGCTTTCGTGGACTTCGTCCCCATCATCCCCTCCGCCTGCTGCCTCATCATACTCCTCTTCTTCATACTGCGGGATAAGGTCTACCGTATTGGAAAGGGAATCCAGCTCATATACATTATATACCTTGGCAGTGAGCTTTCCCTTGTAATCAGGCGGTACATGGAAGGAGCCCCTAAGCTTTCCGTTCTTTCCGTCCCACAGCTCAAGCTTTGGAAAAACCGTATCCTCATCGACAGACCCGGTCTCAAAGCCGTAGTACATGAGCTTGCTCTCGTCATCATAGGCAAAAAGGGTAAATTCAAGATCACCTTTACTGCTGTCGTACTCATTTATCTCCAGCTTGACCCCTTCGGGCGCGGTCTCATCAGACATCACAGGATCAGCGGGGACCGGTATCTCATCTTTGGGCCCTATCTCTTCCTTGACGATACCCTTCTCAAGCCCGTAAAACCTTGCAACAGCGGTCGCATCCATTATGCCGAACTCTCTCCAGGCATCTTCGTTCTTGATCCGCTGATAATCCCTGTCATTATCAAGATATCCGTGCTCAAGGATTATGGTCGGTATCCCTGTATTTGTACCGTTCCTTATAAGGCCGTAGTAATCACCATGCTTACCTATGCGGGTCTTTATGTCTTTGCGTGTATTGCCCTCATCGACCCATTCCTTCATGATCTCTTCGGCAAGGGCATGTCCGGTCGCATAGCACTGGCCGTATGCCGAAGTGAATATCTCAGATCCGAAATAATTATGTTCTGCACTGGCATTGTAATGTATGGATATCAGGACATCGGCACCGACTTCCTTGGCAAACTCCACACGTCTGTCAAGTGTTACCTCCGCATCCACATCCCTTGTTATATAAACGTTCACGTTGCCGTACTGGGTCAGCTCGTCGTACATGGCAAGGGCCGTTGTGAGATTGACGTTCTTCTCCTCCAGTCCATGGTACTTGCAGCCCGAATTGGTATCGTCATCGTCTTCTGACGGGCCCCCGTGGCCCGGATCTATCACGATCGTGACCGATGGCGAAGCAAAGACAGGATCTGCACAGAACACGACAAACAGGCCTGATAGAACTGCCAGGCCGATCAAATATGTCAGCACTTTATACAGTTTATATCGTCCGGATCGACAAGATAACATACAATATATAGTATATCAGAAACGCAGGCAGGCTACAACATACAATATAGACATGGTAAAGGCGGATGCTGATCTTATAATCTGCATCCGCCTTTACTTAGAAACTGTATCCAATGGACTGTACCTCCAATTCCTGTCCTTATGTTCTACGATACTTTACCCGGCCCTTTCCGGGATTTCTGCTTATACTCTTATTCCCTATTCAATTGTACTCTACCGGAACTGCATTTTCATGATGCTTCTTATTGTGCACTCTCGCTTCGCATCTTCGCTTTACATCGCGTTTTCCTTGTCGTAGATTAATTCTATATCATTGTCGTATCGTCTGTCAGAACCAAGGACTTCAAATTTCTACGCTATTGCGTTAATTTTAAGTTTTGGTTTAGTATTTAGGTGGTCCGTACCTCCTTCTTGATTATTTCCGATCCGTTCCTTCTCCGGATCCTGTTCTTGTTGTTGGCTTTCCTTTACTATGTCTGTATTATATCCCCGTATTTGGCAATTGTCAATACAATTTTTTAATATTTTTACATTTTTTTAAATATTATTCCCAAACCTTGCGAATATTCTGATTATTGTTGATAGAAGGGGCCCGATCTGCGCAGCAGATTGGGAAGAGGTCTTTCAACACCGCGAGGCCCTATCCGACGTAGTCGGATCCAAATGGCCGAGCGTCCTTTTTTATGTTGATAGAAAGAGCCCGATCTACATATAATTTCCAATTATCTTCTTTGCTTCATCCGGCGTATCCGATACCGACAGCACCGCATACTTCCCGCTGACCACGATCACAGCTGCATTGAGCTTGGTCAGCTCCTCCGGAACATAATCCGTAAAGTTATCTATCTGGTCCTGAACCCGCGTCTTGAGGACTTCTTCAGCCTTTTTGGCATCTTCATCGGATGCACATTCAAAGACTACGATCTCCTCGGCGGTCCCGCCGGCCCCTTCGTATATGGCAGCCTTTGTTATACCGATATCCGACAGATTCATGAACATACCGGCAGTATCAGTATCCATGGGGGATAAGGTATCCTTGTAAGTGATCTTTGTTGCAAGATCGTTCCCCAGGGCAGATACGTCAAAGTCGGCCGCCTTCGATCCGCATCCTGCAAGAAGCACTCCCATCACAACCAAAACTATTGCTGCACTTCTGATCTTTCTCATCTTTTTCTCCTCCTCTTAGTGAACATCATATCTCTTATATAAAAAAGGACGCTCGGCCATTTGGATCCTGCTTTGCAGGATAGGGCCTCGCGGTGTTGAAAGACCTCTTCCCAATCTGCTGCGCAGATCGGGCCCCTTCTATCAACATATAACCGGTGTGTCAATCTATGACTACAGCGTGTTCGCACAGGTATTCGCGCCATATCTTCATGTACTGGGCCGCAAGGTGTATACCGTCGCTTGTCATCTCGGGCCGAAGACTCCCATCCTCCGCTGCAAGGTACGGCCCTGCATCAAGGTAGTAGGCCTTCTGGCTTTCGGCAAATTTCTTAAGGGCCTCATTCCTGACTGCTATGTTCGCATTGTTATGGACCTTGTCCGAAGCGGATTTTTCCGCCGTAACGGGAAGCAGGCCGTGAACATAGATTATGGCCCGGGGTTCGTACTCCCGCAGCTGGGCTATGAGCTGGGCATAGTAATTCTCAAAGGCCTCCTCGCTGTATCCGAGTTCGTTAAGTCCGACCTTTATATAAATCTTGGTAAAGGCATCATAGGGCAGGGCCTCAAATATGGGAACCTTCCCGTTCTCTGTCTGCACCACCTTTGTTGTCTCATACTTATAGAGCTGAAATCCCGTCGCGCAGTAATAGGTCGCCGGCAGTCCCGACCAGAAGCCAAAGCCCTGCAGCCTTGAATCTCCTATGAACAGGGCGTCCGTAAAATAGCTTTCATCAACGGTCGTAAAGGGAAGCGGGTAGTCCTTGGTAGGATCGGCGTCAAGCGTTTCATCCGCCTCATCCTCCTCTTTTACTATCTCATCATCGCTTCCCGCCTTCTCCACACTGTCGGACCCCTGGCTCCCTGACATAAGGGTCGATCCGTAACCGGCAGGCTCATCCCATTCAGCCTCTGCATCAAGAGCTTCACCGGCAACCCCGGCAGGCTCATCATCACCATCTCCGGGAGTCTCATCGCCGGCCTCTTCCTGATCATCTTCTGCCGAAGGATCATCCGGAACGCTGTCTTCATCTGAAGCTTCGTCCTTCTCCTGACCGTCGGTTTCAGCTTCTTCGACAGCTTCTGAGCCCTTGTCCTTATCTTCTCCTGCAGGACTATCGGCATCATCCCGGTCTTTTGCGGGGCCGGAAGGGTCTTTTGCAGGCTCTTCTTCCGCCTTAGGTACTGCAGCTGTCGCGGCTGCCACCTCCCTGCCAAGGAGTATGGAGCCAAGCTCCGTGACCGTCCTGTTGCTGTCCCAGAGGGCAAGTCCCACACCGACCGCCATGGCCAGCATAAGGGAGAAGAACATGGCTATTGATACGGCTATGGCCCTTATGGCCCGCCTTCCGGCAGATCCCCTGTGTTCACTGCCGTATATCTCATCCCTTTCCCTGCCGGCACTCTCTTCCGGGATGAGGCTTTCTTTTTCGTCCCCTTCTTCGGAAACATATACCTGCCTTATCCGGCGTACATCATGCTCTTTATCGTTTTCTTCGGTATATTGCCTCTTCATTTTCCCACCAGTCTGTAAAAATGATTGTCATCATTGACAAAAGTCCAGTTATACATCAGCAGTATATCAGCCTCACTGTCCTCCGCAAGAGCCTCGCTTACATTCCCGCCGAAGTACCGCAGATCCATAACCCTTATCTTATCATAATTCATTACCAGATAGGGAATCAAGCAGTTTGCATAAGAATCCTTCAGTATGATAAGCCGCCTGCCGTCTCCCCTTCCGGTATCGACCGTATATTCTCCGTCATTTCCGTACATAAAGGCACCGTACTTGTCATAAGTCCCCAGTTTTTCCTCATCCATAAGGTTGTAAAGGGTCCGGTCCTTAAGTGCAAGTTCCTTTATCGGCACATCATAATACTCTATTGTATCTCCCTTTATGCCCAACCCCTTGTATTTGGCATAAAAGGTCCCGTAAAAGTCATGAACCTCATGCTTTTTATACCTGCCGATATCCCCCGGCTCAAAACCCATGGCCGATGCTATCTCCCTGTAGGCACAGCCTGCCCCCTCTGTTGTCCAGTGGTGATCGGTACGGTAATAGAGGTCTTTGTCCCGATCAGCCGACAGAGCCCCGTACAGGTCGATGATATGGGCATTTTTGACCCCTTCAAGCTCTTCTTTTAGCATTTTGTCACAGGTCTTCTCATCCAGGACCGGCATCCCCGCCGGAAGCTTATCCTCATTGATCCGGGTTGATGTTGGGGCAATGGCTATATAGACATCCCTCTCGGCAGATCTTACAAACTGTCCGATGGATGCGATATTCCTTTCCACCCTGTCAAAAGCGATGACCTTGTCAAATAGATACCCGTCCTTCCCTTTTGCTATCCCGTTGTTCTCCGAAGATCCCGTAAGCCCCACACATACGGCTTTGCACTTTACCAGCAGGTCCCTTAAGGGTATCTGTTCGTTTGTGTAGCTTTCAAAACTGTCCATGTAGGAGCCGTCAAGAAGGCCTCCTATGGTAAGGCCGGGCCGTTTGGCCAGATATCTGTTTTCCATCTGTGAAAAATCATTCTGGGTCCCGAAGAGGTATCCGGCGAACATGCACAAAGTGATGGCCGCAAATACCGGCACGATCGGATATGAACTTGCAAGACCAAAGATCTTTTTCATCTGCACCACCTCAGAAACGGAAGTATAAAAAAGGATTGTAAGCGGCATCGGCCAGGAAGCAGACGCATATAAAGAGCAGGGCCGTAAATATGCCGCACCTGACCCATGCATTCTTTATCCTGCCTGCAAATGATGCCGGAAGCAGCGTCGAAAAGAGGCAGCCAAGCAGGAGGATGAGGCCGTAATTTCTCAGGTAATAAAGGGTATCCGTCCATCCCCCCGCATCAGCAAAAGATACCAGCCTTTTTGCATATAAAAGGAGTTTTGACAGATCCGTTATGGCAAATATCATCCATGACAGGCCGATCAGCAGGAGGGAATATATCCTCGCAAAGACCCTGTGACGTTCAAGCACGGGCCCGAGGAAGGCCTTTTCAAGGGTAAGAAAGATAAAGAAAAAGAGGCCCCAGAATATGAAGTTCCATCCGGCCCCATGCCAGAAGCCGGTTAAGAACCATACAATGAAGAGGTTTACATAAGTCCGCATTTTCCCTCTTCTGCTGCCCCCCAGGGGTATATATACATAATCGCGAAACCAGGCCGACAAAGTCATATGCCACCTTCTCCAGAAGTCCGTAAGAGATCTCGACACATAGGGATGATCGAAGTTCTCCGGCAGGTCAAAACCCAGCATTTTCCCCAGTCCTATGGCCATCAGGGAATAACCGTTGAAATCAAAGTATATCTGCAGGGTGAAGGCCAGTACGCCCAGCCAGGCCAGCGGCATGGAGATATTGCCGTAGCCTTTCGCTTCAAGATCCTTCCACAGTTCTCCGACCGTATTGGCTATAAGAACCTTGGATGACAGGCCCAGTATGAAGGTCTCAATGCCCTCCGATATCCTGTCAATGCTTACGGACCTCTCCCGAAGAGCGTCGCTCACTTTTGAATAAACCACGATGGGACCGGCTATGAGCTGTGGGAACATGACCAGATAGGTACCCAGGATCAGGGGATTTCTTTCTGCTTTTATCTTCCCCCGGTAGAGGTCGATCACGTAAGATGCTATCTGAAAGGTGTAAAAGCTGATACCAAGGGGCAGTGTAAATCCGGGATCCTTCAGACCCGTTCCAAACAGGCGGTTTATATTCTCTGTAAAAAAGCCCGTATATTTGAAGATAAAGAGCATGCCGAAATCAAAGACCATGGTCAGGACAAAAACCGTCTTCTGAAACCCCGTACGGTCTTTATCCAGGCGGCACCCCGCAAGTCCGAGCCCTGCAAGATAGTTTACAAATATGGATACTATGATCAGTATCAGATACGAGGGCTCCCCCCACGCATAAAAAACAATACTGCCTGCAAACAGAACAGTATTGCGGTATTTTGCGCCCACAAGGTAATAGAGGGCAAAAAATATCGGGATGAACCAGAATAAAAAGAGAAGGCTTGAAAAGACCATATCCACACAAAAACCGATGGCAGCACACCGATATGCCGCCACCGGCAACTAAACGTATCTGTTACTACATTGTCAGAGGATAGCGTGATGTCAGTTCATCAACTATGCTCCTTGCCTTGGCAACGCCATCGGCTCCTTCCTTAACCACAAAGGAAATAGCCTCGGCCACGCGGTCCATATCATCTGTATTAAGGCCGCGCGATGTCACTGCGGGTGTACCCAGCCTTATGCCGCTGGTAACAAAAGGCTTCTGGGGGTCGTTGGGCACGGTATTCTTATTGGCCGTGATGTGCGCCTCATCGAGGAGCTTTTCTATCTCCTTACCGGTAAGCTGCTGGGGTCTCAGATCCAGGAGCATCAGATGATTATCCGTACCTCCTGATACGATCGACAGTCCCCTGTCAAGAAGTCCTTTGCAAAGAGCCTTGGCATTTGCCACTATGTTCTTTCCGTACTCCTTGAATTCGGGCGTCAGAGCCTCCTTGAAGCAGACAGCCTTTGCAGCTATGACATGCATGAGAGGTCCTCCCTGGGTCCCGGGGAATACGGCCTTGTTGAAGTTGAACTTGTCCGCTGCCTCCTGGTTGCAGAGGATCAGGCCGCCTCTGGGTCCGCGCAGTGTCTTATGGGTCGTCGTCGTTACCACATCCGCATAAGGGAAGGGACTTTCGTGCATACCCGTGGCAACAAGCCCTGCTATATGGGCAATATCGACCATCATATAGGCTCCCACCTTGTCACAGATCTGCCTTATCCTTTTAAAATCGATGGTGCGCGCATATGCACTTGCCCCCGACAGGATCATCTTGGGCTTGCATTCCACAGCTATACGCTCCATCTCATCATAATCGATGAAGCCTTCGGAATTGACCCCGTAATGAACACAGTTAAAATACTTTCCGGATATATTGACCGGTGACCCGTGGGACAGGTGTCCGCCGTGGTCAAGGTTCATGCCCATGTAAGTATCGCCCGGCTCAAGCATTGCAAAAAATGCAGCCATGTTTGCCTGTGCGCCCGAATGAGGCTGGACATTGGCATAATCGCAACCGAAAAGCTTCTTGGCACGCTCTCTTGCAAGTTCCTCAACCACATCAACACATTCGCAACCCCCGTAATATCTCTTACCGGGATACCCTTCTGCGTACTTGTTTGTAAGGGGAGAACCCATGGCAGCCATCACTGCCGTGCTTACCCAGTTTTCCGAGGCGATCAGCTCGATATGACTGTTCTGCCTGGCCATTTCGGCTTCTATTGCCGAAGCTATCTCAGGATCAACGTTCTTTACGATATCAAGTGAGTACATATCTAATATTTCCTTTCGTCAGTTGTTTTGTAACACAGAAAATTATACAGGTTAAAAGCTACCTGCGCAACCTGTTAATCTCATATTTCTCTTTGGCTTTCAGTGCCCGAAGTATCTGTGAGGATTTTTCCTCCACGCTGCCTGATACCTCTATATCAAGTGATGCGGCAACATAAGACAGCATGGCATCATCCGCCGTTTTTCTCATAGCATAGAACTTCTCAACCTTTTCCGATATGGTCCTCGCATCAAGAAAGGCCTCAAGAAGAGGATGGGGACCGCCGGTAATGCCCGGCTCGTTGTATGCTGCCAGGTTCTCTATATCCTCCTCGGAGCACAGGGTGAATCTGTACCTGCATGTGGCATCCGGGTATTTTCTCTTATCGACTTCGCTTAAGAACATGTCAAGAGGGCGGGCATAAGCCATCTCGTCCTGATCATCCCTTTTGTATATGACAAGCCTCTCTCCGGTCTCGGAATGTCTTGCCACCGTGATCACACGGTATATGTTTCCCTTGAAATGTCTGTAAAGTTCCCCGCTTTTAGGTATTTCTCTCATGATCTCCTCCGGTTGATACGGAACATGTCCGTTCATGCTACTCTCACGGGCTCCCTTATGGTCTGCTCATCCCCTGACCGGGACACCTGTGTATCAACAGATAAAAGGCAGCGGATATCCCGCTGCCTTTTGCTCATCTGCGCTCAAGCGTCGTTCTAATGTTAAGACCCTTTATCAGAATGTAAACTCACCAACTGATGCAACAAGATCGTTGGCTATCTGATTCATGCCCTCGGAATCGTCGCTTATGTTCTTGATGTTCATCGCGATGCTTTCCATTGATGCCGTAACTTCTTCCGTGCTGGCCGCATTCTCTTCCGAGATTGCCGAAAGATCGCTGACATTCTCGACTATGGTCGCCTTAATATTCTCAAGGCTCTCGGTCTGTGAAGAGATACCTCTGATATCCTCTACGGAATTGGTTATCTCTGTATTTAAGATATCAAACCTCTTCTTGGTCTCGGAAAGGATGGTCTGCTCTTCGTTCATTGCCTCCTCAACCTGCTCGGATGCGAGCACGCTCTGCTCGGACTGCTTTGTGAGTTCATCTATGATGGCCCTTATCTCGGCAGTGGATTCGGCTGACTGGTTGGCAAGATTACCTATGCTCTCTGCAACGACTGCAAAGCCCTTACCCATCTCACCCGCTCTTGCAGCCTCTATGGAAGCGTTGAGCGCAAGGAGGTTTGTCTGGCTTGCTATATCGGTGATCATGCCTACGGCACTGGTGATCCTTGTAATGGCCTCATTCGTATTGATGACCTGAGACTTGATACCAGCCACGGCATCCTTTGTCGTTGCTGACGACTTCTCAAGGTTTGTGATATATCCGTATGCTTCGTTATTGGCCTGCTGCATAGCTGAAGATGAATTGGACAGAAGGTCAACAGATTCAACAACATTGTTGATAAGGCTGCCCATCTCCATAACCTGTTCATTGATGTTCTGAACATTCTCAGCCATGGATGTTGCACCGTCGGCAAGCTCTGATACGGCTGAATTGATCTGCTCTGCGGAAGCATTGCTCTGTTCGGCCATCTGGGCCACTTCATTGACCCTTGTGGCAAGATCTGTGGAATCGGAGCTGATGTTGCCGAGCATCTTACTGATATTCTCCTGAAGAGCCCTGTATGACATTATCAGGCTGTTGGTCTCTGCGATGGCGGATTCAAGATCGTTCTCGGCAGTAAGATCACCGTTTGCTATGGTCTCAAGACTGTCTGCCGTAACCTTAAGAGGTGTTGAAACCTTCTTGGAAAGTATGATGACTACTGCTCCGCATACAAGGATGAGTATCAGGGCGGTGATCACGGAGATAAGGATTATGCTGCTCTTTGCGCCCGTGATATCCTCTCTGGGGGTTCCGGCAAAAGCCATACCTATTACCTTGTTCTGGGCATCTGTGATAGGAAGATATACAACATAGTAATCCCTGCCGGCAACCTTTGTATTGTCGTTTATAAAGGTCTCGCCCTTACTTACCTTGGGCCAGATGCCTTCCGCTGCCTGTGTCCCTTCATTTCTCTGTCCGTTATCGTTAAGTACGGATGTGCAAAGTCTCGTGTCACCCACAAATACGGTAAGATCCACATCTTTATCCTTTAAGATGTCAATATAATTGGAATCATACTCTATCTCAGTGGCATTGCCATTCTTAAGATCATACTCCGTATAGAACTTAAGTCCCTGGGCGGAAACCATCAGCTGATCCTCGATCTTACTCTCAAGATTGTTGGTACATACCACGATGGCCATTATCGTCATGGCAATGATAGCTACTGCCAGCGGGATCATGCTGAACATAAGCATCATCAGATTCATGTTAAAACCTTTTTTCTTCATCACACCTGCTCCTTTACTGGTTTATTATATACAGCCCCTTGTTAACCCCGGAAACCATATGGTTTATTTTACCACAGATCCTGCCGGTCCGCCATTTATTTTTGACGGACCGGAAGCCGTCGGTGTCATTGTGCGATCCACTTTGCATATAAGGTGTAATCACATACATCTGTCGGTTTGATGGTCTTTATACGGTTGGTAAAGGCCGGATCCGTATACCATCCGCCGAACTTATAGCCTGTTCTTGTCGGATTCTTAAGCTTTATCTTCTTTGATGTTACGTTATACTTCTTAGGATTGTTTACGTTATTCTTTCCGCCGCCAAGCACGTAAGTGATGTTGAAGGTCTTGATCTTCCACTTTGCATAAAGGGTATATTCCTTAAGAGGCTTGGTGTTGATCTTTGTGATCCTCTGGGTAAGGCCGCTGTTCGTATACCAGCCTGCGAAATCATATCCGGGTCTTACGGCATCCTTAAGGGCAAATGACTTGGTCTTGATGGTATAATACTTGGGATTGTCATTGATAACGCCCTTATCAAGTTTGAAGTTGAGCTTGTATCTTACCAGTTTCCACTTTGCGTAAAGGGTATAATCCATGCAGTCGGACCCTTTAATCTTTTTGATCCTTAAGGTCTTTGCCGGATCGGTATACCAGCCCTTGAAAACATATCCCTTCCTTGTGGGGTTCTTCAATTTAATGGTCTTGCTGGCCGCATTGTAGTGCTTGGGATTGCTCTTGGGATTCTTGGCCCCCTTGCCTATCTTGTACTTTATCTTATACCTGATCAGTACCCACTTGGCAAAGAGTGTATAATCCGTTTTTTCCGTTCCTATTATTGTCCTGACCCTGTGGTCATAATCCTCGTCTGAATACCAGCCCTTGAATTTACGGCCCCTCTTGTACGGATCACGAAGGGTTATAAGGGTTGACTTCGCAGTATAGCGGGAAGGATTGTAGATGCTGTTCATCCCTCCGTTAAGTTTATATTTGATCTTGTATGTCTTGGTCTTGTCCGTAAAATCTCTAGAGCTTACGGGAGCTATATTGGTCCATTTCTGATCCCATGCATGCAGGTGATCCGTATTCTCCGTCTTATCGGACTTTAAGAAATGCTCGTATGTACATCCGTCTCCCGCCATGTCATCGGTATCGTCTGCCGTAAGGTCGGCGCAGAACCATTCGCCGTACAGGCGGACCTTGTTCCACTCGTAATCATTGGCATAACGGGGATTTGCGGGAGCGCTGTTGATCCCGAAACAGTCAATGCCGACATATCTTGTTACGGCCGTAAATGCCTTGGAATATCCGCCGTCTATGGCCTTATTGCCTCTTCCTGAGAACACGCTCATTATGGACTTGTCATACATTTCCGACCCTTCGACCCATTCCCACCAGTTCCTTGTGATGACACGCTCCGTATCAAAGGTGAGGCGTCTGCATATGAGCTTCTGCGCTTCTTTTATCATATTGTACTCGTTCGTAGCCTTTTCGACCGTCTTGGCCATGGCCAGGATATTCGTTGAGATCTCCCGGGCCTTTGTCTGAAGCTTTGCAGCCGTGGCTGTATCGGGATACAGGGTTATGCGCATGGAAAGGTCATATTCCGAATCCCCGATGATGGACAATCTCGTTGTCAGGAAGAAGGCCTGTGGATTATCGTAATAATACATATAGAAGACCCTTCTCATCTGGGTCTCATTGAGGCCCCTGCCCGAGATCATCTCGGTCACGGGTTCTCCGTCTCCACCGAGCGTTATCTCTTTTCCGTAATACAGATGATCGGCGACTATATTGTTGATCCCGTTGTAAAAACTCTTCTCCGGGGTCGTAAGCTTGTTATAGAGGTAATTGTCCGGAGTGGGTGATATAAACTTGAAAGTGGTATAGGCGCTTTCGGGAAGGAGCGAGGCGGAGTCGCTGTATGATACCATGGTATCGATCTCGTTTCCACTTCCGTATGCGGCGGTATATGCATCCGTCATCCCTTCCGTGCCCTGCTCCGCATCAAGAAGTCCCATAAGGGAATTCGGGCTCATCCTGGATATTATGAAATCACCGTCGGTCTCGACTGCGTCATCAAATATTATCTCCATACGAAGGCCGGCAAGTTCATCGGGCAGAGCATCACCTTCGGCACTTTCCGCTTCAAATACGAAGGACGAATACCTGTCGTCATCAAAATCATCAATGCACTTCCATGCAAGGTTCACATCCTTCTGGGATCCGTCGGCAAGCGTAACGGTCCTGGTCTTTGGAAGTGCATCCACAGCCTCTTCGAGGGTGCCTTTGTTTGCAACCTTTATGATACGGTCTTTTGCGGACATCCCCTTAAAGGCGGCCGAAGAAGTTCCATCTGCTTCCTCTTCTTTTGTCTCATCCTCTGCCTTATCCTCTGACGGAAGATCTGCTTTGGCTCCTGTTGCATCCTCTGCAGTATCTTCGCTGATCTCTTCCGTTGCGATCTCTTCGGAAGCATCGCCTTGGCGCTCCTCTTCTATGACCGCATCGGTCAAAATGTTTTCATCCTCATCTGCCTGCGCCGTATCTGCCCCTGCTTCCGTCAGTAATACCGGCTCATCTTCCGTTGCCGCAAATACAGCCTCGTAAGATACAGACGACAAAAGGACCGCGATAAGAGTAAACGCGGCCACAGTCTTCTTAAACAGCATTCTTATCATTATACTTCCCTCCTTTGAACCACCCGCGTACCGGAGATCACTTTCGGTGAGGCGCGCAGGCTGCATGTCAGGTTTTCATTAAAAAACCCGACTTGTCCACTTGAACAAGCGATAGACCCGTCCATCGGAATTCCCCTTCATAAAGGACGGTGCATTTCCCCTTATATACTCAACATATTGAGGTTTGGTGCATTATCGGTCACCATATAGAGTAGACCATAGCGTATCAAATGTCAATATTTTTTACACTTATGGCCACGCCTTCTTCAAGATCCGAAAAGCCGCCCACAGCGGTCCCCCCGGTAAGAAATGTGTATGAAACGTTATTTTTCCGTGCGGCCTCTGACAGCTTTTTTATATCCGCCCCTTCAAGGGACAGGTCGTAAAAACAGACGTTTACGGGCACGGCTCCGTACTGGGCATAAAGCCGCAGGTCATCATCACCGCCGGCCATGACGACAAGCACCCTCTGGCCCGCTTCAGGGCCTGAAGATACAAGAGCGCCCATCTGGTCACACATGTCGGCCTTTCTTGCGGCTTCCGGCTCATATCCCTTCTCATAGGCCGAGGGAGAGAGCTGGGAATACAAAAAGCCGTAATTTATCGTCGCAAGGGATACGATAAGTGCCGCAGCAAACGTCTTCCGGCTGACAAGCTTCCCTCCGGCAAGGGCAAGAGCCGAAATATAGAGGAGGGCCCCCATATAATTGGAGACATACCTGTCATAGCTGGATAAGGACTTTGCTTCCCACTCCGCAAAGACAAAAAGGTAGGTATAGAGAACAGAGACCAGGTAGATGACCATACCTGCTATAAGGGCAGCAAAGACGTATCTGTCCTCTCTTTTTTTTTCCTTCCAAAGCACATAGACAAGGACAAATACTGCCAGGATCAGAACAGGGGTCAGGCCGGTCGGTCCGTCATTGAGACTGAAGGTGAAAAATGACTTCAAAAACTCTGCCGTAACGCTTCCTGCATAAGACGGCAGAGTATGTCCCGAGGCTCCGGTAAGGTTTTCCTCGACTATGTCGTGAAGGTAGGTGATGTTTCCCTTATTTATGCAATATACCTTCCAGATGGCGAAGAGGGCGGCAGGTGCCGCATAGGTAATGACCGGTATCAGTTTTCTCCTCTCTTTTATTAGGAAGACAGCCAATATGACCGTAGCAAAGACAAGCCCCGCCGTTTTGGTGACCGTAAGGGCGCACATGACGGCACCTATCCTTACATAATGGAAGAGATCCTCTTTGTCATCATAGACCGCATAAAGGCCGTAGCCGAAAAAAACGGTCATGATGCAGTCAACTCCCAGGCAGTGGACCATCTGGAACATGACAAGATATGGCAGGATGATGCCGCAGGATACGGAACAGACATAAAGGGGCAGGTCCTTTTTCTCCTTTTCAAAAAAAGGCATAAGGGCCGTAAGTATCAGGCCGTTATTGACCATGAACATGGCCGGCTCAGAGAAACGGCCCATTATCTTAAAGACAAAATAGTATACAAACTGGATCCCCCTCATGTAATCCTTGTATTCGGTACAGGCAAAGGACCCGTTTGGAGCCCCGTCGATAATGTACATGTTCTTTGCATATATGGCCCAGTAGTGAAAGTCGTCCCAGTTGTATACCGAAACATGCATATATAAGGGGATAAGGAGAAGGACCAAAAGAGCCCATACCAGGATCCCGGGATCAAATACCGGCACGATATCAGACTTACCCCGCTTCTTTTTATATAGAAGGGCGCCAAACAGGACATCCGCCGCGATGATGCAAAAGATGTATGCCCCGACTATATGGGATATCCTTCCCGTAAGCCCCAGGACAAAGAACATGACTATCGACATGAGTATGACCACCGGAACTGTCTCGGTGATCTTTCTCTTATAATATGCAGCTGCAAGTATCGATGCCGTCATGTTTATGTGTCCCGCCTTAAAGTTATGATTACGAAAAGGATACCCTCTTTCGATTATACAATGATTGCATTTTACATATGAAACGTCAAGTTTTTATCCGCCATGTATGTTATAATACCAGTCATGAAACAGCTTGAGGCAGACCTCAAAAACGGAATATACAAAAATATCTATCTTCTGCACGGGCCCCAGTCCTATCTTCGCAAGAGGTACGTAAAAGCAATTTCGGACCACTTTGTGAGCGAAGGCGACACCCTGAACCTCTCCTTCTTTTACGGGAATAAGACAGATATGGAGGAGGTGACGTCGATGGCGGCTACAATGCCCTTTTTATCCGAAAAAAGGGTCATAGTCCTCGAAGATACAGGGTTTTTTACACATGCATCCGAAGACCTCGCCGGCCTTATCGAGACTCTCCCGGATACCACCGTCCTGATCTTCTCCGAAGAAAAGATAAGCAGGGATCTGAAGCAGACCAAATCGGCCTTATCAAAAGGCTGTGTGGCAGTTTTTGATAAGCTCACCGATCAGGATCTTAGAAAATGGGTGCTCGGAAGGCTGGGCAGGGAGCACAGGCCCATCACCAGGCCGGCCCTTGACCTCTTTCTTTCCCGCTGTACGGATGATATGTGGCAGATATCCAATGATCTGGAAAAGCTCATCTCCTATACCTTCGGCAGTGAAGGTATAAGGGTAGAGGATGTGGAGGCCGTCTGCGCCCCTCTTGCGGAGGATAAGATCTTCCAGATGATAGATGCTATTCTTGATGCCGATGTCCGGAAGGCTATGGGCTTCTACCGGGACCTTCTGATACTCGGAAGAGACCCCTTAAGCCTGATAAGGGAGCAGCTGCGTCTCATGCTCCACCTTAAGGAGATGGGAAATGCCGCAAACAACGCAAAAGAGACAGCTAAGATGCTGGGTATGAAAGAAGGCCGGGTCAAAATGGCGTTGTCAGCATCCCGCAAGCGTAGTAAAATCTATTTTGCCAAAGGGATTGAAAAATGCGCCGGGCTCGAAGAGGATATAAAGACATCCAGGATCGATGCGACCATAGGCGTTGAGGCCCTGATCACAGACCTGAGCAGGCGGTCTTAGCTGCGCAGGTGGTTGTAAGGTTGTACCGGTTTTTCCGTGAAAACCGGCATGTAGCCTTGGCTCTGCCGAAGGCAGTTTTGAACCGGCTGAAGGCAATTTCACACAGGCTAAGGTTTTGGATAAGGAGGTAAAAAGATGGCAGATATGAGCGATATCGCCGATAAGGTGACTGACGTTATCAATACGGTGGCCGACAAGGCCAGGGAATATGGAGAGACAGCAAAGATCCATGCCCTCATCAAGGCCGAAGAGGCCAAAAAACAGGAATACTACTACAAGCTGGGTAAGAAGTACTATGAGCTCTATAAGGACGCTCCCGCATCCGATCTTTCCGAACTCATGAACAAGCTGATCCTTGCGGACGAAAAGATAGCGGACTATAAGGAAGACTTAAAAGCCGCTTCGGCCAAA
>JAILLI010000220.1 GCA_024693225.1 Lachnospiraceae bacterium | reverse complement strand
GTCCTTAACCGTAATGCCATGAACAGGCGTATCGAGGACCTGTCTGCAGCCGGCTCCCTTATCGAAGGCGGTCTGGGGGTTGTGTTCGTTGATCTTAACGGCCTCAAGAATGCCAATGATTCAAAGGGCCATAACGAAGGCGATGAGATGCTCAAAAATGTTGCGGAAAAGATCATGTCGGTATACCCGGCAGATGCAATATACCGTGCGGGCGGAGATGAATTCCTGATCATCATGACCGGTACAGACCGGGATGATTTCTATTCCGATTTCGAAAAACTGAAGGCTCTGTCAAGGGTCCCGGGGCAGCCGGCTTTTGCGATCGGTGCCCATTATGATGATGACCGGAAGGATATAGTTAAGATAATGAACATAGCGGATCAGAACATGTATATGGACAAAACGGATTATTACGAAGCCAATCCCCACATGGACAGGCGGACCCGCTGAGATATCATTTTTTCAGTTTTTCCTTGAGGAACTTCAGCAGTTCTTCTTTCTGTGTCGATTTCAGGATGTATCCGTCCGGTTTCAGTTCCATGACGCGCGATACGGCTTCCCTCGTTCCGTTTCCGGTCAGGAAGATAACGGGGATCGCATCCAGACTGCTTTCCTGCCTGAGCATCTGAAGTACCTGCGGGCCGTCAACGACCGGCATCTCATAGTCAAGAAGGATCATATCGATCTTCTCGCCTTCAGGCAGTTTTAAAAGGAATAATATAGCCTGCATCCCGGCTGTGACTATATCGACTTTGTACCTGTCTTTTATCCACTCACGGACGATCTTCGCATATGCCGGATCATCATCGACGATCAGTATCCTTGCCGGCTTGGCCATATCATCGGCTTTGGTGATCTCAATCGTCACCATCTTCTCAAAAGCATCCATATCGATCGGGCGGTCAAGCCACGGATACCGCTTAAGCTCGCCAATATTGCTCATAAGATCGTCCTTGTATTTGATCTCTCCTATAAGGATCATCTTCTGCTGTTTGGCGGCAAGCATCTGGCTCATGTTGCGCAGCGACCGAATCACGGACATATCATCGGTACAATCCGGAGACAGGTAAAACAGCATAAGGCTCACTCTTCCGGCAAGCCTGTCAACCTCCTGCTCAAGGTCATCCTTTATCACAGTGGCCCTGTATCCCATTTCGGTAAGTTTTCTCTCTATTCCCTTTACGATCACGCTGTAGTGAAACATTATGACCGCTATCTCTTTGTTGTCTTCAGCCATTTTTCATTCCTCCGGTTTTGTTAAAGAGCCTTCCGGCAATCAGCTTATCCCATGTCGGACGGCTCTCGCCGCCTCAGCCTGTATATCCTTGTTATAGGACAGTATCGGCTCGATATTTTTTCCCCGTATCCTTCTGTCCAGATAGTTGCGCGTGATCCTTATGATCAGCGGGACCTGAAAGAGTATGCCTATCAGATTGGGTATCATCATAAGCCCGTTAAAAGTATCCGAGATATCCCAGGCAACATTCGATTTCATCACAGCACCCAGTATTATGAGAAGGATGAAGGCAATACGGTATATCCTCCCCCACAGGACCCCAAACAGATACTCCGTGACCTTTGCCCCGTAAAAAGACCATTCCATGACTGTCGTAAAAGCAAACAATACCATGATCAGGACCACAAACCATTCTCCGGGACGTCCGAGCGTGGCTCCGAATGACTGTGCAACAAGTGTTGCATCGTTAACCTCTTCCCTGACAAGACCGGTATTCAGATCAATGGCTCCGGAGCCAAGGACAACGATGGCAGTCATTGTGCAGATGATCATCGTATCAAGAAATACTTCGGCTATACCCCACATACCCTGTCTCACCGGCTCCCTGACACAGCTGTTGCTGTGGGCCATGACAGAGGATCCCAGACCTGCCTCGTTGGAGAAGACTCCTCTCTTGCAGCCGTTCTTGATCGTATTTAATGCCAACTGCAGAGCACTTCCGGCCACGCCGCCCTTTACCGCATCCGGGCCGAGCGCAAACCTGAATATCGAGTAAAAAACCTGCGGAAGAGTGCTTATGTGCAGCAGGATCATCACAAGGCAGCCGATGATGTAAGCTATGCACATAAAGGGTATGATCTTTTCGGAAACAGCCGCAAGCCTTCTGAAACCGCCGAAAACGATGAAGGCAGTCACGATCATCAGGACCAGTCCGATCATCCAGTTTGCCTTTGAAGCGCCGAGAAAAGTCTCATTGCCGATCCCCGACAGGAATGTGGACTGGAAATTGATGGTGATCTTGTTAATCTGGGCCATGTTTCCGATACCGAATGATGCAAGGATCGTAAAGGCGCAAAAGAGGATGGCAAGAACTCTTCCCGGTCCTTTACAGTTTTTGATCGATCCCAGACCGTCCCTTATATAATACATGGGGCCGCCGGACCAGGCTCCCTCAGAATTACGGCGCCTGTAGTATATTCCGAGGACATTCTCGGAATACTTGACCATCATCCCCAGAAAAGCTGCCACCCACATCCACAGCACCGCACCCGGTCCGCCGATGCATATTGCGGCGGAAACACCGGCTATATTACCGGTACCGATAGTCGAGCTGAGTGCCATACAGAACGAGCGGAACTGGGAAAGGGCTCCGGCATCATTGATTATCCTTCCTTCACCCCTGATGATCCCAAATGTTCTCGTCCACCAGTGTTTTATATGAGTGATCTGAAAAAAGCCTGTTATCACGGTACATATCAGGCCCGAACCAAGCAGCAGGATCAGACCGAATGTTCCCCATGCAAACGAATTTACAGCATCATTGATCCTGATAACGGTTTCCATAAACACTATCCCACTATCTCACAATATACAAGTGTCTGATTGAGAAGCTGGTAGGCGATCTCACCGAAAGTCACGGGGCCGGTATAGGGTGTCATCTTCTGTCCCGTCAGATTCCCGTACAGATAATTCAGTATACAGTTGCAGCACAGTATGGGCGTATGTGCCCCGGCCTCATCTATCCTTGCTCTGAACTCTGCCGCATAGTCCCTGACATTAGTCGCAAAACGGTATTCAACACCTTTAAATACAGGAGCATAGAATCCGACAGTCCCGCTGCTGACATTCTTTATTGACGTATTGATATATGAGCCGTTGTAATCTGCCACGAGGGGCATCTGTGTATCAATACCGTTCTTTTCAATGTATTGGGCAAAATCAGTATCCTGTCCGTTGACGCTGCACTTTTTTACACTAAGATCATTATCATAAAACTTTATGACCGGATCCGCCTTATCATCGGTGAAGATATTGATCATGTTGATAAGTGCCGTCTTTCCTTCGGGAAGTTTTATGTACATGGCAACAGCCCTGTCGGTATATGACATCCCGCTCGATCCGTCGTATACTTTTATTTCTCCGCCGTTCTCAAGGTCCGCACCCGCTATCCAGCCTATGGTCGGATGCATCAGAAGTTCCTCCACTTCCGGAGCTTCCTTTGCATACTTTGATGTAACGTCCGATCCGTACGGCATGATCAGCATCGTAAGTCCGTTGTCATAGCATTCTTCAACTATCTGAAAGATATTATACTTTCCGTAAACTGCGATCTTTATCTCATCGGCATAATCGATCTCATCCACAAAAAGCTTTTCCTTTGTGAACATACCGCCTTCATCACTGATAAAATACGGTGTCGTACCACCGATCCATTTCCCCTTGGGGAGCTTTGCCAGAAGAGAGTCGTCAGCTGCGATATGCAGTATCTTTCCCTCATTTATCATCGTAACAGTTTCTTCAAATGTGATCAGCATTTTCATACCTCCTTGATGTCATCAAAGTGCAGCTATATTTGCAAGATCTACCTTTGCAACTATAGGATACTTTGCCAGAAAATCATCCATCTCCTTCATGCACTCCCCCAGCGTCCCCGGGTCCTGCTGCACTTTTTTCTTCATTTTCGTGATCAGCATGTTAAACGCAAGGTTTGTGGATGAATAATTCAGTTCACCTTTAAGGATCTTTTCTACTTTTGCCTGCGCGTTTGCGTCCATTTCATCTCCTCCCTTTATCCGAGTATTCTCTTTATACCTTCGTAATCAAATGCATCTGCCATCTTCCGGACCTTGTCGAACTTGCTCTTTTCCGCATCGGGTATCCTGTAGCCGTCTATCTCGCCCAGGATATCTTCGAGCATGTCACAGTCCATGGCTTCCGCGGCCATCCGGAGGCCCTCATACATATCGACGATAAGGGTCTCATCCGCCACGGGTTTATCTTCATCATCATGGTTTTCTTCCTCATATAGGGGGGCAAGCGCGTCCTGCAGGATCAATAAGTCCTGCATGACAGAAGAATGATGGTCTCTGATATAGGCGATATCGTTCTCTTTGCCTGCGGTCTCCAGCAGCTGCGCACTCTCACTCAGTTCCATTGCTCCGACCAGTTTCGCCGAACTCTTAAGTGCATGTATTTTGACGATATAATTCTTCCAGTCTTCCGTTTGGTAGAACTCATCAAGTGCCGCATGACCGGGCTTTATCGAATCATGGAATATCTTAAGTACTTCCCTGAATGTCTCTTCCGAACCGCTGTTTTTAAATGCCTCCTCCAGGTCCAGGAATGTTAACTTCCGATACCATTTTTCTTCAGGCATATCATCGCCCGTACCGTCATATGATACAGGTTCATCATCCGATATCTCTTCATCGTAAGATGCCGGCATATCTTCATCTGAAAGATCATCCTCTTCAATGGGCTTTGCATCCGCAATTATATCACCAAAATATGAGGCTATATTATATGACTTGTTTGATTTGAGGAAATACAGTATACCGAAGGTACCCGGGCCGCAGTTTGATGATATGGCCGCAGATGCCTGCTGGAATACTATATGCTCAAAGTATGCTTCCTTTTTCAGCTGTTCGGCTATCCATGTGAGCGTATCGTGCTGAACATCCGCATATGTTATAAATACGACATCCGAATCCGGAACGGTATCCGCCGGAATGGCTTTTGAGATATATTTCCTGTAAGCCCTTCTGGTCCTTCCGGACCATATTCCACCGATCCTCTCTCTATCTTCTTTTATCCTGAGCATAGGATGGAGATTAAGAGCATGGGCTATCTTGTGTATCATGGGGCTGATCAGGCCTTTCTTGGCCATATAATCCGTTGTATCGATGACAAAGCTGCACTTGATACGGTATTTCATTTCCTCCAGTTCGGAAATGATCTCATCGACCGGCAGTCCCTGCTGCATAAGCTTATACGCTATGAGGACCAGTATTCCGGTCGCGCTTGACAGGCACTCCGAATTGATGACCGTGACATTGTCAAATGTTTTTGCAGCCTCGGACGCAGCTTTGTATTCGCTGCTCATACTTGTTGTTATGGCTATATGGATGATATGATGGGTCCTTTTGAGCACATCGGCGAAAAACTCCGTGTAGTCCGCTTCACTGCCGGGTGCGGATATGGCCTCGCCGCCTGCGGAAATATGCCTTATGAGTTCATATGCATCCAGGTGAACGCCGTCCTTGAACACACCCTCTTCGGTCCTGACAACAAAGGGTATGATAGGAATATGGAGCTTTTTGATGACGGCATCGGGAAGATCGCACATGCTTGAGGATGTTATGATCACAGGTGCCTTTTCGGCATACCTGTCGGCAGTATGGATACTCTCATCATCTCCCATCATAACATTTCTCAGGATGACTTTTTCGCTTGAAATGTGTTGTATGAGGGTCTCTTCCATGGCCTCGCCGGATATGGGTTTTACAAGATAGCCGTCAAATCCGGCCTGTTTATACAGTTCCCTGTTCTCGCTTCCCGCATTTGCCGTCAGAATGATGACCGGTGTATTTCTGTTCAGTCCGCCGTCCTGATCGCGAAGCTTTTCAAGACACTCTATGCCATCCATCCCCGGCATCAGATGATCCATGAAGATGGCATCATAGTGAGCCTTGAGACACATATCAAGTGCAGCTTTGCCGCTCAGGGCTTTATCGATGACCATATCGGTATCAACAAGGAGACGTGATTCCACCTCAAGGTTCATCTCGTTGTCATCAACGATAAGTATCCTGGCTTCGGGTGCCATGAAGCTGCTCTCGTAATTACTCCTCTTGCCCATATTCTGGCTGTGGATATTGAGTTCACCGATCGCACCGGGATCGGAAACGATCTGTCTGACAAGGACCGTGAATGTGGAGCCTTCTCCGTATACGCTGTTTACCGAAATGGTCCCGCCCATAAGCTCGACAAGCTGTTTTACAATGGAAAGCCCCAGGC
This sequence comes from Lachnospiraceae bacterium, assembly GCA_024693225.1. Classification (GTDB taxonomy): domain Bacteria; phylum Bacillota; class Clostridia; order Lachnospirales; family Lachnospiraceae; genus UBA2868. The sequence goes on along the minus strand of JAILLI010000220.1, from coordinate 3,645 downwards.
CGGTTCCTTCGATATGTCTGTTCTTACCTTCATCCACACGTTTAAAGGCATCGAAAAGGTAAGGGATATCCTCTTTCCTTATTCCCATTCCCGTGTCGGAGACCGAGATGGACAGCATTACCGAATTCTCATCCGAATAACTGCTTTCGACACGAAGCTCGATATGTCCGCTCTTGGTATATTTGACGGCATTGTTCAGCAGATTGATGACAACCTGCTTGATACGGACCTCATCTCCGTAAAGGGCAGACGGTACTTCGGGATCCACGTTCACTTCAAAGCCGAGACCTTTATCATGGGCCCGCAGCCACAACATATTAACGATCTCCGAAAGCATATCCTCCAGTTTGTAATCGACCGGCACTATATCCATGCTTCCGGCTTCGATCTTGGAAAAATCAAGGATATCGTTTATCAGTGCAAGGAGCATCTTACCGGATCCCTGTATACCGGATGCATCCCTTACTATATCATCTGTTGCATCCTGATCGCGCAGGATCAGTTCATTCAGTCCGAGTATTGAATTTATGGGTGTACGGATCTCATGGCTCATGCTGGAGAAAAACCGGTTCTGAGCACGTGTCAGTTCTTCCGCCCTTTCCGCTTCCTTTCTCGCACGATCCGTTTCGTCCATAAAGAGGTGCCCGTAGGACCAGTTCATGATGAAGCATAATCCGCCTACAAGAATAAGGGAAATGAAAGAATCGTAAAGGAACACCTTCTCGGTGTGAATGTACACCAGCAGGGGATATTTGTATCCGACATAATAAAAAACGAGTGTGGAGACCGCGATCAGAACAAACATCACGTTCCTCCATCTGCCGTGCAGGAGAAGCCCCACATACATGAATGCGAAGATGATCCAGATCACCCCTCCGCCTTTTAAGCCCCCTCCCAAGAAGAAGAGACCGGGAATAACGATAAAGACCAGGCAGACCGCCAATACCTTTATCCCCACCTTCAGTTTTTCGAAACGAAGACCGAAAAGGATCATTAAAGGGACAAAAACAAGCATGCCGACAATAAGAACTATCTCATATGGATTTTCCCTGATGAGCAGATCCCCGATAAGGGCGATAAATACCACGGCTTCAGAAACAAACGAGAGCATCACGAATAATCTTTCGTCAAAATCCCTGTTGGGATCTTTGACGGCTTCATATGCAGATCTGAGGAATGATTTCTTTTTCATTTCTTCTCACCTCCCCTGTCTGCAACTTTTCCTGACAGGACACGCAGAGCCACTCTTTCAAAATCCGATATATTGATCGGTTTTGCGATAAACCCGTCAAAGCCTTCCTTTATGAACATTTCCCTGGCACCCGATACGACATTGGCGGTAAGGGCAACAACAATGGCGTCCTTTTTGAGATCACGGCCAAGGGCCTTTATCTGTTTCATGGCCTCCACTCCGTCCATCTCCGGCATCATATGGTCCATAAAGACTATGTCATAATCATTATCACGATATTTCTTTATGGCTTCCGCCCCGCTTCCGGCTGTATCCACCACCATCCTGTATTCCCGAAACAGCGAAGTGGCAACGACAAGGTTCATGGGCTCATCATCGACTATCAGGGCTTTGATACCGTCAAATACAGGTTTTTCTTCATGTGCGGAAATGTCTGTGATCTGAGCGTCCTTTCCTTCATTCAGTATCTTTATTACCGGATAGGCATATAAAGGTTTGGGCATCAGGACCACCCGGCTGTTTTCCGGTAATCTGAAATCGGATCCTGCAGATACTATGATCACTATATCCTCTTTGGCGATCTCTTCAAAATATCCCCTGTTCTCCTCATATTCTTCCTGTCCCATGAACAGATGGCTTACAGTCAGCTTTTCTCTGAGGCGCTCAACTTCATACACCGTCTCTGCAGGATAAAGCGCAACATGGATACCTGCCGCAAGATTGGCTGCCATGCTGCGGTAAAAATCCCGGAGTCTGGGAACTTTGTATTTATCGGGCCTTACGTGGAACAGTACCGCACTGTCAAAAGATTCGTTCAGTATAAGGCAGGGTGTTGCATCCACCACCTTTTGAGGCAGGGTAACCCTTACGGTCGTACCGCTTCCCTTCTCACTCTCTATCTTGACAAAACCGCCCATGCGGTGAGCAAACCCGTAAACGATGAAGAGTCCCAGACCTATACCTCCGGAACTGCGGTTCCTCTTTTTGTTTGCCTGATACATGCCTTCAGTGACCGAACGTATGGCATTCTGGTCCATTCCGATACCGGTATCCGTCATTTCTATGCACAGGTTAACACCGTAGTCGGTACCTTCGGTATACATCTTCACATAAACGCCGCCCCGTTTTGTGAACTTGACCGCATTCTCCAGAAGGTGCCTGAATATCTTGTGGAGTTTCTTGATATCGCCCCTCATCATGGTGGGAACGCTGGGTTTTAAGTCCACGATAAGTTCAAGATCATCGGTGCTGTCATTCATCCTGAAGCTCGTGACCATATCATTGATAAGTGATGTGCTCATATAATCATCTTCTTCAATGAATACCTTTCCCCTCTTGCACTCCGTATAATCCTGGATGTCTTCGATCTGATATCCGAGCCTGATACCCGCACTCTTTATCGAATCCGCTTCGTGACCCGCACCCTTTTTTATCAGGAGATCCGACATTCCGTTGACAACGTTTACGGGAGTCCTGAATTCGTGGGAGATATTGGACAGAAAATCTTCCATGCTCGCGTCATTCTCTTCTATCCGCTCGTCCTTGATCCTTCTGTCTTCTTCATCATCCAGCCTGTCATTTATCATACGGACCGATGTGAAATACACAAGAAGAACTATAGCGATATGGAAGAATAATCTGGAAACCGTCAGCCTGTCATAGACAACAGGCTCTCCGCCGGGCAGGTTGATGAAATGAATGAACAGCAGGACCACATATTCGAGCAGGACTATGTTCATCATATGGACGCTGTTGAGGATCGAAAAGGTTGACATAACAAGGATGGCGGTCAATGCGATGTCAAAAATACTGCTCTTATGGATACCGTGATAGAAAAACAGAAGCGATGCAACACCGAAATAGAATATCTTGCTGATCTCGTAATCTACCCTGTCCGACAGGTGGCATACCCACATGGCTACCATTCCCGCAACGACCGCCACAGGCACCCAGAACTCCCATCCCATCAGGATGTTCTCTACGATCAGTCCCAGGGATGCCACTGTTACGACAAAGACAATGAACTTTTCATTATTCCTCTGATTCATACAGATCCTCTCCAGTCATATTAGTTGGTCAATGTTATATCATATATCCAACTATCTTATAAAGTCATAATCCCCGCCGACTCCGCCGGATTTTCTCATAAGGCGTATGTCGGTAAGGACCATGTCGCGCTGGATGGCTTTACACATATCGTAAACGGTCATGGCCGCGACCGTACAGGCCGCGATCGCCTCCATCTCGACCCCGGTCCTTCCGGTACAGGAGACCTCGGCCTCGATATCGACAGAGCATCTTTCTTCGTTAAGGCTAAGTCTCACATCGGCCCCGTCAATGATCAGGGGATGACACATGGGGATCAGGTCCGGTGTCCTCTTGGCACCCATGATGCCCGCCACCTGGGCGACGGTAAGGACATCACCCTTCTTGATCCTGCCCTCTTTTATGAG
>JAILLI010000213.1 GCA_024693225.1 Lachnospiraceae bacterium | reverse complement strand
GGACGCCTTCAACATAGACCTTAAGACAGGGGATGAAGAAAAATATAAAAAGATTGGCGGGGATCTGAAACTGATCAAGGCCAACATAGAAAGTGCCGTCCGGCACGGAGTCCATGTCGAGCTTACGACACTGGTAGTCCCCGGCTTTAACGATGATGTGGAGGATTTCAAAAGGATACTGGCCTTTATTGAAGGCCTGGACCATGCCATACCTCTTCACATAACTCGCTTCTTCCCGGCAGGTGACATGAAGGATGCCACGCCCACCGACCGCAGGAAACTGTATGAATTTCGTGATATGGCATCGAAAGCACTTGAGAATGTCTATCTGGGTAATATATGAGAAAACTCTTTACAGTGTGATACAAGATATGGTATCATCTTTAAGGTATCAGTGCAGGATTTAGGGGATCCTGTATAAAGCAGCGGGTAGAGGGATCCGCTGTTTACACCGCGGGGAGTAAAACAGTGAAGGGGATATATAACAGGGACGCGCTGAATCGGATTGCAGCGGAGGATCGCCTGGACAGAACCATTGTCCTGGTATCTCCGTATGTTTGGATCTCCGTTATCGGCGCTTTTTTGATCATCGGAGCACTTCTTGCCTGGGGATTCTTAGGCAGACTTCCATCAAGTTTTGATACAAAAGGTATATACATGAACAGCGACGGCACTGTATCCATATATTCACAGCGCCAGGGATTCCTTATGGACATTCTCGTCGACGAGGGTCAAATGGTCGAAGAAGGAGATATCATAGCAAAGCTGGGAAGCGAGGATGATATATTCAATCTGAAACAGATCGACAGGAGGATCAGATATGTTGAGAATATGACATATGATTCCGAACTTGATACGGTCACAAGTGATACTCAGGAAATGGCGCAGATAAAGCTCAGTGCAAGGCAATCCGGGGATTCCAAGGAAAAGACGGAGGCTGAACTGGATCTCAAAAAGGAAAAGCTGCAAAGAGCCGCCGATGAACTTAATGAAGCCGAAGAGAGGATGCTCCAATATAAGGAAAAGTATTATGATACCCTGAACCTTACGGATGAGAGGAACACCCTGGCCTATCAGGAGGCAAATACCGATTACGATACCCATTTCAACCTGTATGAACAGGCCAAGACATCATATATTAATGCCAAGGAAAGCTATTATGCCTTAAAGGCCGAGTTTGATTCCAAATATGGCGAGATAGATACGACCGACCTGGAGGAGGAGGCGCTGGCGGCCTATGAGGCAGCCCTTGCAGACCTGGAGAGCGCCCGCACCAAGGCGGACGATCTTGAATACTTCATGGAGGAAGAAGAGAAGAAACTCAATGTGGCCAATGAGACCTTAGAGGTTGTCCGCAAGGACTATCTGGAATATCTGAACACCCAGTCGGGCAATCAGGCAGAAAATACTATCGCATCTACCGAATATTCCCAGGCCCTGACCGAATACAATACACAAAAATCACAGTATAAAGCCCTGAGTGATGATGTGGACGAGCTTGAACTTCAGAACATACTGGCTGACGGTGACAGCGAGACCAGCGAGGAGAATTACAGACAGCAGTTTGACAACAAGAAGAGTGCCGTACTGTCCGAACTTAATGATCAGCGTGAAAGGATACTCAATGAAGCGTCAAAGAATGAAGTGGTCGCAACATCTGCAGGCAAGGTCTATGATATCCCCCTTGAAGTGGGCGAAGGTGTCGTTCCGGGCAATATTGTCGCCGACCTTCTCACCGGAGACCTTGGGAGTATGGACGCTGTGTGCTATGTAAGGCTCGCCGATGCCAAGAAGGTTGAACTCGGCATGCCTGCATATGTATATCCGTCGACCGTGAACAAGCAGGAATACGGACACATACTTGCACAGGTCAGCAGCATCTCAAGTCATGTGGCTTCTACAGATGATCTCCTGATGCAGCTGGGAACCGATTCACTGGTGAAAGAGTTTGAGGCGGAAGGACCCGTCGTTGAGATAAGGTGCAGGCTCCGGCAGGATCCCACGACCAAATCGGGATATGCCTGGTCATCACACCGGGGAAGTGAGATCAAATTGAATAACGGAACCGAGTTCACGGTGACGATCGTGACCGAACAGAAGAGACCGGTGGATCTTCTGATCCCATATATAAAAGACAAACTGGATTTTAATATTGAAGATGACACCATAAAGGTATCAAGTGAGCAATAGATGATGACCGAGAAAGCGCCAAAAGTCAAAAGACCTATCGCAAAGGACCGGAGAAGAACGCCGACCGTTTACCAGATGGAGGTAAACGAGTGCGGTGCCGCATCCCTGTCAATGATACTCCAGTATTACGGGAAATACGTACCGCCGGAGGAGATGAGAGTGGAGTGCGGCGTGTCGAGAAACGGATGTAATGCCAAGAACATCTATCTGGCTGCGGAGAGGTACGGGATGAAGGTTACAGCCAGCCGGCGCGATCTCGACCGCATGATCGAAAAGAGCGAGGTTCCGTGCATGCTGCACTGGAACTTTTCACATTTTGTGGTATTTGAAGGTCAGCGTCTGGGAAGGTACTGCCTCAATGATCCTCAGAGAGGCCGCAGAAGGCTTACCTATGAGGAGATGGAAGAGGGGTACTCGGGAACGGTCCTGGAATTCGAACCGACCGAGAACTTTACAAGATCCCGAAGCAGACGTACTCTTCTTCGTTATACCCTAAGAAGGCTGAAGGGCCAGCACAGTGTCATGATAACTCTGCTGCTTATCGGTATAGCCACGATCCTTCCGGGGATCCTTACTCCTGTTTTTTCCCAGGTCTTCCTTGACGACATCCTTGTCGGAAATAACATAAGCTGGATGAAGTATCTCCTTCTGTTCATGTTGCTTACAACTGTCTTCAGTGCGTATTTTAACTACCTGCACGCCAGGATAACCCTGCTGTTGAGGACCAAACTCTCACTCCTGTCTTCCGACAGGATGATAGGTCATATGCTCCGGCTTCCCATGGTGTTCTTTGAGCAGAGGTTTGCCGGAGATCTGGTGCAGCGTATCAACAACAATGTATCGGTATGCGATTTTCTCTCATCATCACTGGTCGGACTTGCCATCTCGTTATTGACCAGCGTGGTCTATCTGGCGATAATGATATGCTACAGCCCCAAACTGTCACTGATAGGTGTCATATTCTCCATATCATCCATCCTGATAGCCGTTGCCGTGTCCACGAAGATCAGGAACATGGCGATCAAGTTCGGCATGGACACCGGAAAGCTGATCGGTGCACTCTATAACGGACTTGCTGCATCGGCTTCCCTGAAGGCGGTAGGAGCGGAGAATGAATTTGCGGGAAGGGTGCTCGGATACTATGCGGAAGTCAATAATAATGACCAGAAGCTGGGACGGATGCAGTCGATGATGAACATAATCCCCAAGGCTGTACGGTCCTTTAACAATGTTGTACTGCTTATATTCGGGTCGGTCTTTGTGGTAAGGGGTGATCTGACGCCCGGAATGATGATGAGTTTTACGGGATTTCTGGGCTCTTTCTCCGGTCCCTTTGAGAGCGTGGTGGGTTTTGTACGCGGAATGCAGCAGGTCAAGAATGACATGGAAAGAGTAGAGGACATAATGAACTATGCCGAAAGTGACACCTACTCCAATGAAAAAGATGAGCTGCTGGGAGGGCAGAAACTTACCGGAGAAGTCGAGATGAAGGAGGTCAGTTTTGCATATGGCAAGATGGATAAGCCATTTATCCGTAACTTCAACATGCATGTACCACCCGGAGGGACGGTAGCGATCGTCGGTGGCAGCGGCAGCGGGAAATCTACCATATCCAAGTTGGCGAGCGGCCTCTATATCCCCTGGACGGGACAGATACTGATGGATAATACCGGCGTGGACCGTATCCCCGCGGATATACTGAGCTCATCGGTCGCTGTCGTGACCCAGACAATATCCCTTTTTGACGGCAGCATCTATGACAATATCACCACGTGGAACTCGTCCATCTCCCAGGAAGAGGTAGTGCAGGCAGCCAAAGATGCCCAGATCCACGAGGATATAATATTAAAACCCGGCGGATACGATTACATTCTCCGTGAGAACGGTTCGAACATGTCGGGAGGCCAGCGTCAGAGGATAGAGATAGCCAAGGCACTTGCGGTCAATCCGACCATACTCATACTGGATGAGGCGACCAGCGCCCTTGATGCCACCACGGAGAAGAAGATACTTGACAATATAAAGCGCAGGAGGTGTACCTGCATCGTTGTTGCCCACAGACTGTCCACCATAAGGGACTGTGATGAGATAATCGTCATGAAGAACGGGCGGATAGCTGAAAGGGGCACCCATGATAAACTTATAGAAGATGACGGTCTCTACAAGGAACTCGTTGCCGAAATGGATTAGACGCCGATGATCGAGATAACACTCAGAGGGCCAAAAAAATATCTGACCGGGGATCCGGAGGAGATCTTCACGGTAAAATCAGGTGCCGTATACGTTTATGTCGTATATATCGAGACGACGGATCCGGGCAGGACATTCTTTGTGTGTGAGGTACCGGAAGGCGGAGTGATACCGGCCTTTTCGGTTGTTAACACATCTGACGGCAGCCGGTTCGAGTTCCTGCTCGCGGGCAAAGAGGAGGCTGTTCTGTCTGTTGCATCGCAGGAAGGCAACCTGGAGGAAGTACGCAATGATTTCATAAACAGATACACAAATCTGCGAACCGATGACAACAGGGATACGCGTTTTTCCCAACTTCTCGGAGAATTTTTTGAAAACCACATTAAAAATGAGCACATGAACATAGAGCATATAAATGAGGTCAAACAGTCTGCCATCCGGGGAAAGATACATCTCATGTCATCCATTTTCGATACGGTCGGAAAGATCAGATACGACGAGGATTCGGGGTCTGCTCTCTATAATGCCATGTCCGTTTACTGTGATTACATGAATATCAGAATAATACCCTATGCGACTCTTTCGGCAGCTTTCGGGGATAAGTTTACAATATACGACATTGCAAGGTCATCTCATTTTGTGCTCAGGAAGATACGTCTCGAACCCAAATGGTACAGAAAGGATGCGGGCGCATTTGTGGCCATACTGAAGGAAACAGGCAATCCCGTCCTGTGCATTCCCAAGGGGATAGATGCTTATATAGCTTACGATCTGGCCGCGGGGAACAACTATGTTATAGAAAAAGAAGAGGCCGACGCTTTTGAAGAGGATGCCTATATAGCGTATCAGCCCCTTCCGGGAGGAAAACTGACCCGGAAGGATGTGATAAGATACGGGCTTATGCGTGTAAGGAACAGGGATATAGCGGTGTTTTTCCTGATGGCTCTTATATCCACCCTTATAGGACTACTGCTCCCGGTCCTTAATGAGCAACTGTTTGATAACCTGATCCCCATCGGCAACGTATCCGACATCATGCAGGTCGGTGTTGTCATATTCGCGGTCATGATCAGTAATGCATTCTTTGAACTTGTTCAGAATCTGTCGAATTTCAGGGGTGTCAAGTCGATGGAATATGCCATCGTCTCGGCAACATACGACAGGCTTTTCAGGCTGCCGCTCACCTTTATGGAGAGGTTTGGCACATCGGAGATGGTAAACCGTATCAGTTCGGTGTCCTCGGTTTTTTCCGCGACGGTGGGTGCCGGTGTATCGGCTGTGATAGGACTGGTCCTGTCCATGTTCTATCTGTACAAGATGTTTGATACATCGAAGATCCTGGCATGGCGCGGCGTGATCATGGCTGTTATCTCGGCTCTCATAATGTACGGATTCGGAAGGGCGAGGATCGATCACGAGAAGAGGGTGCTCGAAACATCCACCCGGGCCAACAATATGCTCTACCAGTTCATTGCCGGCATACTTAAGATCAAGGTCTCGGGCATAGAGGGCAGAAGTCTCTATGAGTACCAGAAGGTGAACGTCGAGACCATGAAACATACCATGGACTCCACGAGAATATCAAACATAGGGGGCGTGTTCACGACCATAAGCAGCCTTATCTATACAGGGGTCATCTTCTATACCGTGGTCAGGAAGAAAGAGGTGCTCACGATCGGACAATACACCGCTTTTAACAGTGCATACGGTATGTTCAGCGCAGCGGTCGGGGCCATGATATCCTATTTTGTGACGAGAGCAAGGCTGGTCCCTGTAATGGAGAGGATACAGCCGATCTATGATCAGGAGGCGGAGACAAAGGAAGCCGCGTCTCTTCCGGGAAAACTGACGGGTGGACTGGAGGTCAGCCATGTCGATTTTACATACGCGGATGATGAGGTAAAGGTACTGAATGACGTATCTTTTAAGATCGAGCCGGGAGAGTTCATCGGTATAGTCGGGGCCAGCGGGAGCGGAAAATCAACTCTGCTCAAGTGCCTGCTCGGCTTTGAAAGACCCTCAAAAGGGAAGATATTCTATGACAACAAGGATGTTGATAGTCTGGACAAATGCGAGATGCGCAAGCAACTGGGAGTGGTGCTGCAGGACGGACAGATGGTAGTCGGTAACATATACAGCAATGTAACGCTTGCGGCTCCACATATGGAACCTTCCGAGGTCGAGGCCCTTCTTGATGACGTGGGTCTTCATGAGGACCTGGAGAAGATGCCCATGGGCATATTCACTGCGGTATCCGAGGGTGGAGGAACCCTGTCCGGAGGCCAGCAGCAGCGGGTGCTGATCGCAAGAGCCCTTGCGAACAACCCGGCAATTGTCTTCTTCGATGAGGCCACAAGTGCACTCGACAACATCACCCAGGAGAAGGTATGTGAAAAACTCGGCGAGCGGAACATGACAAGGGTGATGATAGCACACAGGCTGTCCACTGTCAGAAAGTGCGACAGGATCCTTGTCATGGACAGGGGAAGTATCGTGGAAGAGGGCAACTATGAGAGCCTGATGGAGAAGAAAGGTCTCTTCTATGAACTGGCAAAACGTCAGGAGTTATGACTTATGGGGCCATATGGTGGTTCCTGAAGAAAGCAGGGTTATATGACAGAACACGAACTTGAATTATGTAAACTCAGCAATGCACAGCTTCCTCCATATGAACTGAAAAGGATCACAAAACTTGTGGCAGACACAAAGCGCTTTGTGGAGATGTACTCGATCCTTCCCTACATGAGGGAAGAGCTTGACAGGGATTTTGGGGGGTTTTTGGAAAAACACGGGCTTAACGTCGATCCCGAGGGTATGATGCTGCTGGCATACGAAGACCGGGAGGATGAAAGGAAGATGATACTGGAGGCTCCCAACAAGGAGGAGCTGATCCCGGAATCCGTATACCGCTTCCAGCAGTTTCTGGCAAACAAGCTGGCATTTCGGGACAGGATGATTGATGAATTATGTAAACCAGTCAATAAAAGGATGAGCAAGTGGCGCGACCGACAGATAAACAGGTCTCTTGCCGGTATAGGCGGCATCAACAAATCATTCGTCCATTCGCCCCTTACTATAGAACTGGACAAGGGCTGTTCTGTGGGGTGTAAGTTCTGCGGTCTGGGCGCGGGAAAGCTTGAGAAGATCTGCCGTTATACCAAAGAGAACGGAGCTCTTTTCAGGCAGATACTTGCCGATGCCCATGAACTGATCGGAAACGCAGCGGGGTTCGGTACTCTTTATCTGGCGACGGAACCTCTTGATAACCCCGATTATGAACTGTATGAGGCGGATTTTGTAAAAGAATTCGGCTTCATACCTCAGATCACTACGGCGGTCCCTGACCGCGATATAGAGCGCACACGAAGGCTGATCGGAGAATTTAAGACAAGGCCGGGGTATATACACAGGTTCTCGCTTCGGTCTCTTGAGATGGCAGAGAGGATATTCGAGGAATTTTCTCCCCTTGAACTTGTGCAGGTTGAACTCCTTCCACAGTTCCCCGAGGCTCCTTCCTTTGTGCCTTTTACGGTTGTGGGATCGCAGGCGGAGAGGGTGAAAAAAGAAGATATAAGGGATATGGACCCGGGAACCATCTGCTGTGCGGACGGGTTCGTTATAAATATGGCGGAACGCAGTATAAGGCTCATCACTCCCTGCCATATGACGGATGATTTTCCGAACGGGATAGCGGAACCTGTAAAAAAGTATTTTGATACCGCCGATGAGTGTGCAAAGCTCATGAGGGAGATACTGGAAGAATACATGGTGACCGATCTTCCGAACGATGAACCGCTGCACCTGTATCCTTTCCTTGAAAGGTGCATGACACAGTACGGTGATTCCTTAAAGAGCAGATACGGGGGCTCGATATTTGCGATAGACAAGCTTTCCAGATCATATGCAAAACGCCTTATCGCTCTTTTGCAGGAGGGTGATCATACCAGGTACGATATAGTAAAGATCATAGGAAGCGAATATGATGCTGCACCGCAGGATGTTTTCTGGCTCTTAAACCAGCTGTGGAAACAGGGATATATCTATGACAGCAGGCTGTTCGGGCAAAGGATCAAAGGGGAAGGGACTATATGAGAGAAAGATTTTTTGATGAAAAAGACAGAAATGCCATAGGGAATGTCAAGAGGTTTCTTGAATATGAGAACATGATCCCGGGTTTTCTCGAGGAGGCTGCAGCCGATCCGCAGGCAGTCATCGATAAATACGGTTTTCCGCTTACACCCGAGGATGTATCTTTTCTTCCCATGGATCCCGCCCGTCCCAGACATCTTGAGGCACGCTATCCGGATTCAAAAGGGGGGATCTACGCGGGATTTGTTAACAGAAAGCTTGAGCATGTGCAGATGCTGGTCAGGGAATGCGCTCCCAAAGAGCCCCGGTTTGCCCGGTGGAGGGAAGAGCAGATGGGACGGTGTATGCTGGATCTCGGTCCCCAATATTCTTCCATAATACATGTGCCGGTCGTATTCGAGCTGGCAAAAGGCTGCTCCGTGGGTTGTGAATTCTGCGGCCTTAACGCAGGGCCTCTTCGCAGCCTCTTCCGGTATACGGATGAAAATGCCATGCTCTGGAAGGATATACTTCAAAGATTAAATGACCTTATAGGACCCGCGGCAGCGGAAGCGACCCTGTACTTTGCCACGGAGCCTCTCGACAATCCCGATTATGAGCTGTTCATGCGTGATTTTCGCGATATCCTCGGCAACCTGCCGCAGATCACAACTGCCGTATCGGCCAGAAATATCGAAAGGCTGCGGCCTCTTATAAAAGAGCTTAACGATGACGGGCGTTTCATCTACCGTTTCTCCGTACTGTCGGAGGAGATGTATCACGAACTGTGCAGGGCGTTTACGGCGGAGGAGCTGGCTCTCGTTGAACTGCTGCCCCAGTATGAGCAGGCACCGGGCAATCATTTTGCCGTAACAGGAAGATGCGATGACACGAAAGACGAGATACCTGCAGGCGGGACCATATCGTGTGTCACGGGATTTATCATCAATATGTGCGAAAAGACGGTAACACTGTCGACACCCACGTGGGCGGATGCCGCTCACAGCGAAGGTCAGATAGTATACGGAAAGGAGACCTTTAAGGACGGGGCCGACCTTCAGGTGAGGATGGAGAGGATGATCAGTGAAAAAATGAAGGTGTATATTGAACCGGATGATATACTGTGCACTTATCCCTATCTGAAATACGTAAAAGACGAGGGCAGTGTACGGATCGAGAGTGAGCACGGAACGGCCTTTGTCCTGGAGGTAAATGACGACGTAAATATAGTTGAAAAAGTGTTTGAACTGGTATCGGAGGGATGCTATACTAGGCGTGAGATTGTGACAAAGATCATAAAAAGTTCGGAATATCCGGCGGTCCAGTCACAATATCTTTTCTATCTGATAAACAGATTCTGGTCAAAGGGCATATTTGTTGAAAAAGGAGGGTTACATGGCAAAGAAGTTTGAGACTGAAGAGGAATTAAAGGCCTTTATGGAGGATCAGGCTACAAAGCTCGGAGAGGTTTTTTCGCAGTGTTGGGAATCTGAGGAGTTCAAGAAGGATTTCATAGCGGAGCCGAAGAAGGTATTTGAAAAATACGGGCTTGATTATGATGACAACAAGGAATACAGGATACTGGACACTCCGCCGAGAACGATCATACAGGTGCTCCCTTATGAGAACACGAAGCTGGGAGTAGAGGATCTGGCCGCAAGACTTCTGAAGACTGTTGAAGGCATGAAGAAGGAAGATTCCAAACAGATCCTCCTTGAAGGGTGGAAATGGGAGATCAGGCAGAGCACGGAGGATGTTTTCTATCTGCCCATACCGCTGTGCCCTGAGAATCTGACACCCGAAGAACTCGAGATGGTAAACGGCGGATGCATCATAGCTGCAATATTCTTCCTGTTTGCGGCGGCAGCTGTCGCAGAAGCGGCAGTCACTGCAACGGCGGTATTTGTTGCGGTACTTGCGGCGATCGCTGCGGTAGTTGATGTCGCGGCCGGAGTCGTAGTTGCTATTGCCGCTGTTGAAGCGGCAGCCATAGGAACTTCGGTTGTTGCCGTATCGCAGGTCGTGGCTGCAACGATAACAGTAACAACGGAGGACGGATCTACAACACCTCCGGGCAGCCCCAACAACAAACACGGCGGCTGATCGCCGGTATGGTATGAATACAGTCCGCACCGGCTTTTGAAGGGGCTGCCGGTGCGGATAAGGGATAGAAGGCTCGATCAATGAGATATCCAAAGGGGAGATAATATGGGGCGCATGTCGGATATTCCATCCAAGCGAAGACGTAATATGAGTCAAAAGCGCAGACTGCGGATCGGACTTATAACAGGTTCGGTCCTCGTGGTGACTGCGCTTTTAATATTGGGGATAAAATATGGGGGAACAGATGGCAGCGGGAAGGTAAAAACCTCATCCGGAGATATTCTCGTGGAAAACGAAATGTTAATGACGGAATATCTTGCCCCGGGTGCCGATGCGGTCACCATAAGCCTGACACATGACAAAACGCGCGGGACAGTCAAACCGGAAGGAGTATATGAAGGCAGTGATACCATTCTGGTGGAACCGGGCGGAAGCCTTTCACTTACCGCAACAGCAAAAAAGGGCTATAGCTTTTCTCACTGGGAAAAGGGGAGCGGGACCGATTACACCGAAGTATCGGCTAACAGCAGACTGATCCTGAACAATATAACGGAGAGCATTGCATACAGGGCTGTATTTGAGGTGTCAGGGGTACAGATCACATATGTCTGTTCGCCCGAAAACGGAGGAACCATAACGGCGACTGAAGATTTTGTCCCTTATATCGCCACGCCTTCGGGTACAGTTGCTAGTCTCAGTACCGGTATCATTAAGAACAGCGGCTACAATTTTGCCGGGTGGGAGGTAGAAAAGACTACTGAAAGCGGACAGACCGAAACGACAGAGCTGACAGACGAAACCGCTGTGATCGATTTCGTCAGGTCAGACAACGATCCGGTCGTAAAGGCGACGATCACTGCAAAGCTTGAGGTGGACGGACGGTTCATATCGGTGAGCGTGGCACCTTCGGCAAATGCAAGTATTGTAGCCATACCTGCCAACTCCTTTGATTCAATAGACGAAGTTCCCAACGGGTATGATACGATAAATATGGGAGCGTGGGTGCAGCCGATCTGCCTGGTATATCCCGATTCGGACAATTATCATATCGAAAGCGTTATTAATGCAAGAACCGGTAAAAGGTACGAAGAAGCAGGAAGTGTATTTTTTGAAACAGAACATTACGATTCCAATAGTGATAACTACAAAAAGATCGGTGATCACATACTGACCCAGGTCGTTGTGAGCGGTGCTGAGCTGACAGGAGATACGGAGTCGATCATCATACAGGTCACAAAGGACGACAGTGATTACGAAAGTTCGGTCGTTACCGTTTCCAGGCCGGGTGAAGGTGGAGTAACAAGCGGAGACATGACATCAACATCCGCCTCTGCCACGTTGACGACGACCATAAATGCCAGCCCAAATAAGGGCTACATGTTCGATCACTGGGAATTCTATCAGGGTGAGGATCTGGTCACCAGTACAAAACAGTCCATGACTGTCACGGTATCGGGACATCATGTTTATACTGCTGTTTTTGTTCCGGATATGTATGAGATCAAAGGGAATACAGATCCGGTCGGAGCAGGGTCAATAGCCGGGGTGGGAAAGTACCGGGCCCATTCCGATGCGGTCCTTGAAGCCAGACCTGCCGCTGCTTACCGGTTTGATAAGTGGACATGGAAATCTCCTGACGCAGATCAGATGGAGAGCACAGATATAAGACTGGAGATAAAAGATATAACCGAAGACCATACTGTGACAGCTCACTTCAGTAAAGCCAATCCGGAGGTGTCGCTCTCGGTCAATCCCATAGGAGCAAACAGTGACAATACGGTATATAACTACGCAAGGATAAGTGACGGGTCCAATGAGTATACAACACCTCTTGGCGGAACTGTTTCGGGAACAGTTACAAACGGTGCATCGGTAACACTGCAGGCCTTTGCCAACGCGGATGAGGATTACGTGTTCGCCTACTGGGTCGATCAGGACGGAAAGACTTACAACAGTAATCCGTATGTAACGGGCAGTATAAAAGATGATGCAAGTTTTGTGGCCGTATTTACGAAAAAAAAGGATAAATATGATGTTAAGGCTATCTCCGATCCGGACGAAGGCGGAACGTTTACCGGAGAGGGGAAATATGAACCGCATTCTTCCGCGACCGTTACCGCGGTTCCCAATGCGGAGTATGAGTTCGAGAAATGGACATGGAGGACTATCGACGGCTTCGATCATGAAAACGATAATGCGACCGTAACTGTTTCGGATATCATGGAAGATTATACGCTGACGGCGCATTTTCATAAGAAAAATCCGCGCCTTACGATAAAGGCCAGTCCGGTGGATGATGTCGGCGGAAAGTTCAACTATGTCACAGCATACGATACAGCGGGGAACAGTGTGACAACATCATCGAGCGGCGAAGCGGATATGGTCTCATCGGGAGACGCTTCCGTGACATTGCAGGCTTTTGCCAATGAGGACAATGACTATGTATTTGCATACTGGGTGGATAAGGACGGCAATACCAGTCCCTCCAACCCCTATGTTATAGGGAAGATAAAGAAGGATCAGGAATATACCGCCATATTTACCAGGAAAAAGGACAGGTATGATGTGAAGCTCGTATCCGACCCGGATGAAGGCGGCACACTTACCGGGGAAGGCAGGTATGATGCCCACAGTAATGTTGTGGTTACGGCGACCGCCAATGACGGATATACTTTTGACAAATGGACCTGGACCGCGATCGACGGCGCTGTACACGAGAGCACTGATGCGACTGTTACCATAGAGGACATAAAGGCGGATCATGTCCTTACGGCACACTTTCATAAGGAAGAGCCGCGCCTTACGATAAAGGCCAGTCCCGTGGATGAACTCGACGGGAAGTTCAACTATGTCACAGCATCCGATACAGCGGGGAACAGTGTGACAACATCATCGAGCGGCGAAGCGGATATGGTCTCATCGGGAGACGCTTCCGTGACGTTGCAGGCCTTTGCCGATGAGGACAATGACAATGTATTTGCATACTGGGTGGATAAGGACGGCAATACCAGTCCTTCCAACCCCTATGTTATAGGGAAGATAAAAAAGGATCAGGAATATACCGCCATATTTACAAAGAAAAAGGACAGGTATGATGTGAAGCTGGTATCCGACCCGGATGAGGGCGGCACACTTACCGGGGAAGGCAGGTATGATGCCCACAGTAATGTTGTGGTTACGGCAACTGCCAATGACGGATATACTTTTGACAAATGGACCTGGACCGCGGTCGATGGCGGTGCACACGAGAGCACCGATGCGACCGTTACCATAGAGGACATAAAGGCGGATCATGTCCTTACGGCACATTTTATCAAGACAAATCCTAAGATAAAGGTGGAGGTCAGCCCTCTGGGAGAGAAGGAAGGCGGCTATAATTATGCCGACATAAGCGATACGGATGGCAACTCATCATCAACCGGGTCGGACGGAAGAGTATCCATGACAGTATCGGGCAAGGCGATAGTTACTTTAAAGGCTGTACCCAACAAGGAGGCCGGTTACAAGTTCGCCTACTGGGTGGATCAGGACGGGAACGCGTCCGCTGTCAATCCCTTTATCATAGGCAGGGCTTCAAAGGATATGACATATACGGCCATATTTACGACCGATAAAGACAGTGACAGGACCATCACCGTACTCGCATCGCCTCCGAGCGGAGGAAAGGTCAGCGCCAAAAGGAACAGTAAAGGTGGCTACAAGATCAGCGCAAAGGAAAACAAGGGATACGACTTTAAATACTGGAAGTGTAAAGATACAGGCAAAACGGTGACAAAGGAAAAGACGTTTGTAATTTCCAAAGAGGAAGCTTCAAAGAGTTATACATATATAGCATACTTTGAAGGAAACGGCGAAAAGGACCCCTCGGACATTACGGATGAGTATTTCCCGAACATAAGAAGACTCTTTAGCCAGCCAATATATAAATATACCAGGGATTACTGGGTATCGTATGTTACCGGACTTATAAGCAGTATCCGGGGCGGGAACAAAAAGGCTGACGGAGTACCCGTGACATACTCCGCATATGCCACGGCGGAAAAAGCCATGGATGAGAAAGCACAGAACAGCAAAGAGACAGTCGTGACCGCACAAGGTGAGCTTGTGACCACGGATAATGAGATCATCCCCACAGCCGGGGCATCGGAAACGGATGAGATCAGGGAACTGGCGGAAAAGATCACCGCGGATAAATTCGGAAACAGATACAAGAGTGAAATACTGTGCGTCAGGGATGTAACTGCGCCGGAAGGATTTGAGGACGGCACAAGGACGTATCTGTGGTATAATACGGGTGCACACTATGATGACAATCTCTTCATGATCTGTGATCAGGACGGAAAAGACACTTTTGTTGCTCCTGTCTGTGACAGGGAGGGAGTGCTGACTTTCACGACTCCAAAGCTTGGAGCAAGCAACCGCTTCATCCTTGTCCGCGTGCTTATAATGTAGCAGAAGTCAAAGGGGAAAATGAGGTATAAGATATGAAAACAGGCATATTTGCGGCATGCATGCTCGTACCGGTGATAATACTTGCGGTTGCGCTTCTGGCGAAAGCAAGACCCCAGAGCCGGATCAATTCCAGGATCGGATACCGGTCCAAAAGATCCATGGCAAGCCAGGAGAACTGGGACAAAGCCCAGGATCTCATGGCCCGATATCTTCTGGTCATAGGTTGTCTGCTGACAGTGGTATCGGCCATCGCCGGTATCCTCATAGTCAGGTACCTGGAACCGACGCCCATGATCATAGCTTACGCCATACTTACACTGGTGCAGGTGATCGCCATCGTGCTTGTCATACCTCTTGTCGAATCACACCTGAAATAAAGAGCTTGTAAAGATTCAGTCGTCTTCATTCATATAGGCATCTTCAGGATCTGCTTCCGGGGCTTCTTGTGCCTCATTGCTTTCCTGCGCCTTATCGCTTTCGCCGGCTTCATCGCTTTCATCGGCTTCATCGCTTTCATCGGCTTCCCTGTCGTCTTTGGCCGAAGCGGCTTTTAAGTCTTCCTTATAGTCCGCTATCTTTTCGTCCGCAAGGATCAGCTTGTTCATGAGTTCGGAAAGATCGGATGCGGGAGCGTCCTTATAGAGCTCATAGTACTTCTTACCCAGCTTGTAGTA
>JAILLI010000209.1 GCA_024693225.1 Lachnospiraceae bacterium | reverse complement strand
GGTTTTTGTTTGTTCTTATGATCACAGCATATATTCCATCTGAGTTTCTCTGGGCTTCATTCCCATCGCCTGGTAAAAAGCAAGTGCGCTGTCATTTCCTTCCCACACATTGAGAGTGACCTCTCTGCACCCGAAGCGCTGAGCTTCGGATATCACGTGTTCAAAAAGAGCTGTGGCGATATGCCGACCGCGTGCGACTTCATCAACACACAGATCGTCCATGTACAGCGTCTTTCCGGGTATCATTGTGCTTGAAAATGCAGGTTCTTTGATCTGGCAAAACGCATAACCAAGTACATGCCCCTCATCGTCAGCAGCAACATACACAGGCCGCATGTCATCATTAAACATCTCTGACAGCTCATTGTGACTGTATTTGGTCGTTCCCGGCACAAAAATATCCGGACGGATCCGTGCATGTACCTCCAGCACCTGTGACAAAAGTCTCAAAACGTCCGGGATATCCCGTTCAACGGCTCTTCTTATATCCATAAGCCGCTCCTTATTATCTCAATCTGTCTTTTGCTTCCTCAAGCTCCTCTATAACCCTGTCGCAGAACAGGTCAAATTCCGGATCCGGTATCTGGCACTCCGGGTGAGACAGGCAGTAATCCAGGGCCTTTCTTACCCCCTGATCAAATCTGACCGTACACTTAAAATCCGGTACTATCCTTTTGATCTTGCTGTTGTCAAATACCACTGAATTGGACTTGTCTCCGAGGAGGGAGCCGAAATAATCATAATCACTTACCGATGCAAGGAATTCCGAAGAAACATAATAGGGGATAAAATCGACATCCAGAGCATCGGCTATGGCTTCATATATCTGGTTCCAGGTGAGCGTTTCATCGCTTGTTATCTGAAAACTCTCTCCTATGGCATGGGGATTGCCCATAAGACCCGTAAATCCTTTAGCAAAATCCTCATTATATGTCATGGTCCAAAGGGAAGTCCCGTCACCCTGAATGATAACGGGTTTACCCTCCATCATCCTCTTTATGACCTGCCAGCTTCCCCTGTTTCCGTGAACTCCGAGCGGAACACTTCTTAAGTCATAAGTATGGCTGGGTCTTACGATGGTAACCGGAAAACCCTCCTTCTCATATTTGTCCATAAGTATGCTCTCACAGAAGATCTTGTTCCTTGAATACTCCCAATAGGGGTTTGCCAGCGCCGTTCCTTCCGTGATCATATAAGACCTGCAGGGCTTGTTGTAAGCCGATGCCGAGCTTATATATATGTATTGGGAACACCTGCCCCTAAACAGCCTGTGATCCCTCTCTACATCTTCGGGCTTAAATCCGATAAAATCACATACACAGTCAAACCGCTCCCCGTCAATGAGTTCTTCTATCCTGTCTTCGTTATTGATATCCTCATTGATCAGCCGGACATTTTCCGGAACCTCATCGTTCCTTCTTCCACGGTTGATAAGATATAAGTCCCAGTCAGGATCCTTTGCCACGGCCTTTGTTATCGCCATGGATATTGTTCCCGTTCCGCCTATGAATAAAGCTTTCTGCATCCCCTTTTCCCTTCTTCCTTACCGGCTTTACCGGCCTGTAGAGGTCTCATTTAAGATCTCCATCATCTCGCGGATCATCTCCTCATCCCTCAGCCTGAACAGGATCTCAACACGCCTTGAAGCCTCGGCATCAACGCTTCCGTCCGCCTTCAGTATGGGTTCGCTGAAAGATTTTCCCACTGTGGAAAGGACCTTCTCAAGCTCTCTTTTCTCGGTATCGGTAAGAAATGTAGTGTCACTTCTCGTACAGTAATCGGCAACCGAATATGCCCTCTGCTGCGACAGCTCAAGATTTGACAGATAGTTTCCGTCCGTATCGGTATGTCCTTCTATGACTATCTCCGATATGTAATTCCTGAATTTAGGGCTTAAGAGTATCTTCAGATATCTGGGGATGAACTCTCCGAGGAAATCCTTTCCTCCTGTTTTAAGCAAAGACTTGTTATACTCAAAGAGTATGCTCGAGTCCATGGAAATGGCACCCGTTTTTTCATCAACGGTAATACTGAGAGAGGAATTCTCAAACTCATCGCTTAAGGCTTCGATAAGCTCGCTTCTTATACCGATGATATTATCGAGCTTGGCCTGCTGTTCTCCCATCAGCTTTTCAAGATCCTTGAGCAGTTGTGACTGCTCTTCAAGCTTTAGCTGTTGTTCGTCAAGCTTAAGCTGCTGTGCAAGAAGCTCACCCTCCTGTTCGGAAAGCTTCAGCTCCTGTGCATTGAGCTTGGCGCCCTGCTCCTGGATCGTCAGCCTCTCATTCTCCAGTTCTTCCGACTGGATTATGAGTTCCTGTTCTTTACCGGCAAGTTCGGTCTGCTTCTGATCATACATGACCTTAGATCTGAGCACCGTGAGAGAAATGATCAGCACGAAGCACAGCAGAAGACCTGCCATCATATCGGAATAGGACAGCCAGTATGTGGTTTCCTCATCATTCCTGTGAAAATTTCTGTATCTCATTAGTTTTTACCGGCGGATGCCAATCTCTTGTCATTCAGCTTCCGCATATAATCGACACCGTTTGTGATCTCTTCAAGGGCTTCATTAACACGGCCGTTTGTATCCTTTGAATACTTGGTCATATCCGCTATGGATCGCTTCAGCTCCGTAATGATATTGCCCTGCTCCATCAGCATGTTCTTCTCATGCTGGATAAGAGCGTGAACCGATTTGTCCTCGGCAATCATCTGCGTCAGTGTTCTCTGCAGCTCATTCTGTATGGACTGTATGCTTGCGGTATAACTGTTAAGTGTTGATACCAGACGCTCTGTTTCATGATTGACGGCCTGAAGTGTTGAAGTACTTGTACCCGTGCTCTTTAAGAGCTCAGCCATCATATCAGCATTTTCTTTCTGTGATTTATACTGATCCTTGACCGTTTCACCCAGCTGATAGAAGCTGTTTCCAAGTGAAGCGTTCAGTTCGTTGATGAATATTTCAACTATCTGCCTGATGGCCTCCGTTTCATTTCTTATCATGATCGTCTCATATTCCGCAACGGCGTGGTTCAGTCTTTCAAACTGCGGATCTATAATACGCTCGAGCTCCTCGGCGATCCTGGTATACTGCCTTTCCATGGACTGGAGCTGTTCCGCCTGAAGGGATATGAGCTGGTTCATACCGTTATTCTGGGTATCGGGAAGAACGAACTTCTTGAAAGTCTGACAGAAATCCTGTACCGCCGTTTCTCCTTCATACAGCTTTCTCTTGTAGATCCAGTTAAAGGTAAGAGAAAAGACCATACCGAAGATGGACGTGTGGAAAGCCACCTTTATGCCGTTCATAAGGGGTTCGATACTGCTCGTCATCTGAGCGGTCGTTCCCGTATTGAAATGTTCAAGACCTAATGAAAGACCTATAAAGGTTCCTAAGATACCCAGACCCGTGAGCATTCCCGGAACCTGATTGAGCTCGTTCCTGTGCATGACGGTATCAACGAGATCTTCATTGATGTAATCGTCTATACCCGGACGATAATAAGCATTCTCTGCATCATCCTCCCTGTTCAGCTCAAATATAAAATCCGTAAAAAGCTGATCAAGGATATTATTCCTGAAGAGCTTGACATTACTGGTCTGATATGGCTCCCACAGATAAGAATGTGCATTCATCGCATCCGATCTTATCTTCGAACTGGCAGCCCTGAGCTCCTTTATGATACCGTTCATGGGACCGAAACACCCTATATCGGCTGCCAGAAATACAATGGCAACGATAATGAACAGCACTGCATTGATCACAATGGTCGCCGTTATACCCTGACTCTTGCCCGGTCCTATCTTGTTAAGATAAAGACACAGGGCGATCATGCCAAAGTATACGATCGTTAATACCCATTCATACCACTTTCTTTTTAACATTTTGCCCTCCCTTGTTTAATTCAGGCCTTCTCCGTCCTCTTCTTCATGTAGAAAAGGAATGCGATCGTAAGAACAAGACCCAGAGGCAATGACAGCCATGTGATCCCGACCTTGTCGAACAATCCCGCAAAAATGTAACATACAAATGAAATGCACGCAACAGATATGGCATAAGGCAGCTGCGTCTCCACATGATTCATGTGGTTACAATGAGCACCCGCCGATGACATTATCGTAGTATCCGATATGGGCGAACAGTGGTCTCCGCATACTGCACCCGCCAGACATGCCGAGATACCTACAAAGAACAGGGAACTCGTTTCCGGGAAGATGGCAGAAACGATCGGGATAAGAATACCGAAAGTCCCCCAGCTGGTACCGGTCGCAAATGATACAAGACAGGCAACGATGAAGACGATGGCCGGAAGAGCCCACTGGAGACCCTGTGCATTTGACATGGCAGCTCCAACGAATTCTTTTGCTCCGAGTGAATTCGTCATGTTCTTAAGAGCAGTTGCAAGCGTCAGTATGGTAATGGCGGGAACCATGGCACAGAAACCCTTGGGAAGGCATTCCATGGCCTCGGTAAACGTTAATACCTTACGGACCAGCATATAAATGACAATTATCACAAATGCAAGGATACTTCCCCAGGGAAGACCCACGTATGCATCCGTTGATGAGAACGCCTCGATGACCCCGCCTTCTTCAATGGCGGAAAATCCGTTAAAGAGCAGTCCCCATACACACATCACTATAAGGATGATGACCGGTACTACAAGATCGATGAGCTTACCTTTTTGCGACTTGACAGGCCCATCGCTCTTCAGCTTGTATTCTTCATCCTCGGAAAGATCCATGACTCCGAGATCTCCGGTAAGTTCTGCCTTTTCCTCGAACTTCCTCATCTTGCCATAATCAAAACCCAAAAGGGTCAGCGTGATTATGAACGCAAAAGTAAGGATTGAATAGAAATTGTAAGGTATGGCTCTGACAAAAAGTTCGATACCCGAATACTTTTCACTTTCCACGCAGCCGCTTACCGCAGCAGCCCATGAAGAGATGGGGGCTATCATGCAGACAGGTGCGGCCGTGGCATCTATAAGGTATGCGAGCTTTGCTCTTGATATCTTCTTGGAATCGGTAATGGGAGCCATGACGGATCCTACCGTCAGACAGTTGAAATAGTCATCTATAAAGATAAGGACACCGAGGACAAAAGTAGCCAGAGATGCTCCGACCTTTGTCTTGATGTTTTTCGATGCCCAATCACCGAATGCCTTTGATGCACCCGACTTGTTGATAAGGGAGACAATGGCGCCGAGTATCACAAGGAAGATCAGGATACCGGCATTACCGGAGACCGCATCAGATAATCCTTCTACGGTTACCAGATTGAGCGTACCTGTAAATGATGTCTGGGACGCCATAAATGCGCCAAGCACGATCCCTATAAAAAGAGAAGAATAAGCTTCCTTTGTTATAAGTGCCAGAATGATCGCCACAAGGGGAGGGACAAGTGCCCAGAAGGTGGCGGTAAAAGCATACGTACCCCCGCCTGAAACATTTACGATGCTTATCAGTGCGATCATAACCACGAAGATTATACCGGCGATCAGCGCCGAGTTCTTCTTTTTCATAATACTATCCTTCCTTTCAGACCTGTTATTTGATACTGTTCTTCAGTCTGTCTATCGCGATCCTCTGACTGATCTTTTCAAGTGAGAGTGACAGACTCTCGATAAACTTTCTGTGCTTAAATCTTGTAAAGATCTCGCTTCTGTAAGGTGTTACCATATATCCGTATGTCTGGTGGCTGTTACGGAGGGCGGAAAATATAAAAGCCCTCTCTTTTCCTTTCCATGCTGCCGGATACCCGTCCCTGCCGACATTTGTCTCTTCTTTGCCGTTGGCAGAATACATGACCATCTTATCATCAAATCCGGTCTTCTGCATATCCGGATCTCCTTCAAAGAAGGAAGCGTTGAGACAGACGGCCAGCTCTTCAAACTTGAGCAGATCCGCACATTTGACAAGAGCCTCTTTATAGTCATCTATATGATCACACATGAACAGTTCCTGTCTCGCGTAACTGTGTCTTAAGTCGATATCAAGTACCTTTTTGGTACTGTTGACCACTTCATTGTAATCTTCCCTGAGGTCTCTTGTAAGGTCACAGCCACAGCTTTCATTGTAACTGACATATCCCTGCACAAAACGGGTATCATACTCCAGGCTGCCTTCAACCGCTTCAAGGAGCAGATCCATCGAATCATAGCCCAGCTGCTTCCAGTTTCTGTTAACACTGGTTATGGAAGGTGAATACTTCTGAGCATCGTCAATATTGTCAAATCCCGTGACCTTTACATAATCCGGGACAGCTATACCGTCCTTTACCGCCTCCTGAACATAACCGAGAGCCATATAATCATTGGCACAGATGACTGCATCCGTCATGTTCACTCCGGTCTCTTTCCAAAGCCCATATGCTTCGTTTCCGTCTGATTTCCAAAATCTTTTGTGAAGAACCCTTTTCTTTTCGACATTGATACCATGAGCTGTAAGGCAGTCACAAAAGGCTCTGTATCTTTCCCGGTTCTCGGGGTTTTCCTCGGGACCACCGAGATAATTTAAGGTCCTGCAGTCATGGATAGTGACCATATGATCCACCAGCTTGTACATGGATGTATAGTTATCCAGTCCGCAGAAGATGGCATTGTCGATATGGGTATCAAGACCGATCACGGGTTTGCCGTTTTCCTTAAACTTTGCGGCTATCTCACCTGTATATTTTGAAGACCCTACCGTAGTCAACGCCGCTATCATCCCGTCATAAAAGGAAGGATCCGGAAGGGTATAGATCTCCCTCCCCTTGCTGAAATATTCAGACTCCCTGCCGCTGTCATAGGCATTAAAAATATGCAGCTCTATATCTTCATCACCGATCCTCTCCATTATTCCGGTGATGACGTGTTTCGTGTATTCACTTCCCCAGGTACTTGTTAAAACTGCAAAATGTTTTGGCATAATCAATCAGGATCCATATCCGTATATGTGTTTTCTGTATCATCTATATCGCCCATGCCTATGTATTTCCTGCGTTTCATGAGCTTTTTTGCCTTGCTGCCGCTTGGTTGTATTATATTTCCCCTGTCGGGAACAGCCACTTCATGTATGAGCTTCATGACATAATCACCGTCCCACAGTACCACATTAAGCTTTGATGCGAACTCAACGGCATTTTTCGTAAATCTCTGATTGCTCATTACAACAGCCACCATGCTGCCGTAATAGTCCCTGCCGGCATATGCCTCCTGTACTGCTTTTATCCCTACGGGTGCCGAGTAGCATTTACATTGTATAGCGTAGCTTATGCCATCCTTATCCGCGATCAGATCTATACCGAAATCATGGCTGTCCGGAGTGGTCTCAACATTCTCAAATCCCTTTGCATCAAGAAGATCCGCACAATAATCCTCAAAGTCCCTGCCTTCCATGTCCTCGAAGATCTGCTCGTCATCCCTGCTGCCGCGCTTCATATACCAGATCCACACAGCCAGAAGGATCAGGACCAGTATTCCGACTATTATTATTACGATCGATGTTATGCTCACGTCAGGATTACCAAGCTGTTTTCAGGTTCCTCGCTCATTTGGATACGAAAGTCTGTTCTTTCAGTCACAACATCGACTTCGTCGATGTCGCCAATCGGTCGCTCGCCCATTTGGATACGACTTCGTCGTATGGGGGCTCGCGGTGTAGTCAGGTTTCTTCCCATCTTCGATGGGCCCCTCCTAACTACATTGCGCGATCCGGCTTCGAATGATATGTACGGTACGTTTCCGCCGGGATATGCTCAATCCAGGCACCCTTACGGCACACAAAGACATCTGCTTAGTGCTGCTCCATTCCTGGCCTGACACGGTTCACAGCGCTCTGTTGCGCAAGACCCGAATATCAACACATACCCTGTCGGGCAGCTACCGCACAAAATCACCCTCTGCCGGATATCACCCCTGCTATAGCGGATTTCAGGTACAAGGAACCGCTACTTCCCCGGCTGCGCAATTTTTAGTATACACATGGCCGCAAACCTTGTCAATTGCACATATTCAAGGAATCTGCGCTATATCAGACATCTTTTTTTCCGCCTTCATATTCTCCGCAGATAAAATGTTTTACAGACATTATCACCAGACCCGATCCGGCAACGATAAAGAGTGCCACAGCCGCCCACATGGGAATGGTGATCTCATTGCCGGAAGTCATAATCTGATATGCAAGATAGACCACATATGCACCTACTATGGTCCTTATGGTCAGGACAGCCTGTGTAGGGTAATTAGGCTTCTTTTCCGGTTCTGCATTTTCTGTATCGGGATCTTCAGTCGCTGTTTGCGGATCCTCAATGTTTTCAACTGTTTCGATAGCTTCGTTTTCCATAGATATCCTTCCCCCCTTGCTACATATCATGATATAATATTTTAATCAAACATTATAGTATTATTTGTATATTTACGGGAGAATATTTGCCATGGCTACTGAACAGGAGATCGAAGAAGTCATCCGTATGCTGGATGGTAAGACCGAGGAGGGCATCAGCAGGATCGGTGTTCACAGGGTGGAGACCGAACGGGAGGATTTTGTCAGGGATGTCCACCATCACGGACGCTGTGATATCGGCAGTCCTTTTGCTGACGGAAGCGTCGGGAACTTCTGTGATTGAAGATGCTTAACATTCAGGGATTGCAAAAAACCACTCTTCTTGACTATCCGGGCTGCGTGGCGGCAACAGTGTTCGTGGGCGGCTGTAATATGCGCTGCCCTTTTTGTCATAACATGAACATTGTCACCGGTGCGGCAGAGCCTTTATTTTCGGAAGCGGATATACTGGATTTTCTGTCTAAAAGGGCCGGTCTTCTGGACGGTGTCTGCATCACGGGAGGAGAGCCGACCCTCTATAAGGACCTTCCCGGCTTTATCGGAAAGATAAGGGATCTGGGTTATAAGGTCAAGCTTGATACAAACGGGACCAATATCAATATGCTCACATATCTTATCGAAAACCAGCTCGTGGATTATGTGGCCATGGATATCAAATCCTCTTTTGCCCGTTACGGCAGTGCCTGCGGTATCGGTGATATAGACCTTGCTCCCATTAAACTGAGCATAGACCTTCTGAAAAAGGGGCTTGTCGATTATGAATTCAGGACTACAGCCGTAGAAGAATTCCTGGATCAGAAAGCCGTATCCGACATAGGGGCGGCCTTAAAGGGGGCCAGAAGATACTTCCTTCAGGGATATGTACTGTCGGAATTTGTTCCCAACAGGACCCTTCATGCCGTTCCCAAAGAAAAACTCCTGCAATACCTGCAGGAGCTGTCATCTTATATAGATCAGGTTGATATCCGGGGGATCGACTGATGCCTTTGCGATATACTCATTCTTCTTTTTCGCTGTTTCCGGCATGCTTGAGATAGTTCACGACCATAAGGGCTATCTTTAATGTCAGTGCATCATCGAATACCCTTACATCAAGTCCCGTCAGCTTCTGAAGCTTCTCTATCCGGTATATGAGGGTATTTCTGTGTATGAAGAGCTGCCTTGATGTTTCGGAAACATTAAGGCTGTTGTCAAAGAATCTGTTTACCGTGGTAAGTATCTCATCATCTATCTCCTCGGGTATATCATCACCGAATATCTCTTTTATAAAAAGGCGGCACAAACTCACCGGCAGCTGGTAGATCAGTCTTCCCACACCCAGATTTCCGTATTCTATGCACCTTTTGAGAGGATAGAATATCCGACTCACCTCCAGGGCCATCCTTGCCTCTTTGTATGAGGAAGATACCCCTTTTATGTCATCAGTGACCGTACCATATGCGACCCTTACGTCGCTCATGGCCTCGGAACGTGCCATCTCGACCAGCATGTCCGCAGTTTCCCGAAGTCCTTCCTCCGTATCATCGCCTACAGCCTTGATGACAATGATATGGTTCTCATCAACAGCCGTAACATGGTCTCCCGCCTCGGTATAGAAGAGTTCTCTGACCATCTCCATCAGAGAATTTTCTCTTGAACCTGTCGGCTCTATGACATAAACACATCTTTTAAGTACGGGATCTATATGAAGTTTTTGTGCCCTGTTATAAATATCCACCAGTAAGAGGTTATCTAGTAGCAGATCCTGGAAAAAAGAATTCCTGTCGATCTTGTCTTTATAAGCCTTTATCAGGTTTTTTAACGAAGCAGCCGCAAGACGGGCGCTGGTGCGGTCTTTTTTCCCGCCCCCGGATACCAGGACATAAGCGGTGTCATCTTCATCCTTTACCCTTATGAAAAGGCTCCCCCCTATTTCGGCCTCATCTTCCTCGCTGTCAAGAAACCGGGCTGCTTCCTCTTCCAAAACGGCTGCCTGCACGGTTTTTGCAACAGGCTTTCCGTCAGTATCGATAACAGCCAGCTCGATCCCCGCGATATCCCTTACTTCTTCTATGCAACTGCGTATCACCTGATCAGATATCATTATCAATACACTCTCCTACGGTTTTTCTGCTGATAACATCCTGGGGCACGGTGAATCTGAAGGTCGATCCCTTTCCGATCTCACTCTCCACAGATATCCTCCCGTCCATTATCCCAACAAGACGCTTGCAGATAAGAAGCCCCAGTCCCGTTCCCTTTATGCTCAGATTCTTATCCACTCCCATCTTCCCTATGGAAGAAAAGAGCTTCCGGGCTTCTTCCTGACGTATTCCGACCCCGCTGTCCTTTATGGTAAATGTAACGTCTATCTTATCGGGAGTTATGACCCTGTAACCCACATTCAGGTCAACCGTGCCGTCGTATGTATACTTGACGGCATTATCAAGAAGGTTATCCAGTATCTGCCGGATCTTGGCCTGATCGCCCTTCAGGAAACAAGGCATAGTCATGTCATAGTCCACGTTAAATCCAAGATTCTTCCTTTCCACACCGGGGGAGACCTTTTCGCAGCATTCACTTACGATCTTTGTGATCTCGTACTCCTCTTCATTGATGCTTACATCACCGGTCTCAAGCGTTGAATACTCGCGGATCGTGTTAAAGGAAGTGAGCATCGAGTTGCATGCCTCCCTGATCCCCAGGACATTTACCCTGACAGTCGGGGATGTTTCCTCATCCATTATCCGGTCGGAAAGGATCGTGACGGTATCTATGGGATCCCTGACCTCTCTCTTGATAAGGGTCATGAATTCAAGCTGGTTCCGGGCAACCTTTTCCTTAAGGTTTTGCTCCCTTTCCTCCCTGAAATGCCTGTGGACAAAGCCGACTATATAGATCGAACACAAAAGCGAGGTGATGATACCTGTTATAAGGACAACGCCTGCGATCCATAAGATGATAAATGTAAAGCTGCTTGAATTGAAAAATACTTCACTGCGCAGCCTGCCGGCAAAGAAAATGGCACTAACCCTGCCGTCACTGTTTTTGTAAGGGATATAATATCCGAAATATGACCTGCCGCCTATCCGGGTTTCATCGCAGAAGAGCTCTTTTGCCGTATTACAGAGCTCATCATATATCTCCCCGTCAAGCTTTGTTCCGGCCATGTTGTTCCCGTTCTCATCTTCAAGGGTCGTATCTATCCTGGTATCACCATAGAAAAATGTACAGACAAGACCCATATCATAGAGCTCGTCATCTATCTCATGAAGCAGGCCCGAGACC
The DNA here is from genome assembly GCA_024693225.1 of Lachnospiraceae bacterium. Classification (GTDB taxonomy): domain Bacteria; phylum Bacillota; class Clostridia; order Lachnospirales; family Lachnospiraceae; genus UBA2868. Next base: position 1,172 of record JAILLI010000209.1, on the reverse strand, counting down.
TTCTCCCCTCCCTTGTATACCGTCCCATCCCCGTCCATTCTGAAATCACCGGGATCCGCAAGTCTGTAACTCTCACTCAGACCGTGTGCCGATGTATGAAGCTCACGCTTTATCTCTTCCCTGAGGATATTTCTGAAATATATATTCTCGAGCAGTATGATGGCAATGCCCATTACGAGAAGAGGGATAAGGGATATCCCGATTATCCTCAGGAATATTGTCCTCATGCTTTTGTCTTTAATCCCGGTCTCCATCCTCTGTCATTCCCCCGTTTATCATTTTTTCTTCCTTTTCAAGTCTGTTCCTTATGCGCAGTTCTTCAAAAAACTTAACGAGCATACTGCTGCATTCCTGTTCAAGAATGCCTGTCGTGATCATGACCTTGTGGTTAAATTCATCCATCTGAAGGAGATTGATCACGGATCCCGCACAACCTGATTTGGGACTCATGCAGCCTATGACCACCCTGTCTATCCTGGCCTGGACACAGGCTCCCGCGCACATCTGACACGGTTCCAAGGTAACATACATGGTACATCCTTCAAGGCGCCAGTCACCCATGACTTTGCTGGCCTTTCTGATGGCTGTAAGTTCTGCATGATTGAGTGTGTTCTTATCCGTATTCCTGCGGTTATAGCCCCGTCCGATGATCCTGTCCTCATATACGATAACACAGCCTATGGGGACTTCACCCAGCCTGTAGGCAAGCCTGGCCTGGGCAAGGGCCTTTCTCATGTATTTTTCATCACTTTCTGACATCATTATTATAATTTATCATATTTTAGGCAAAAAGAGAACAGATCCCGAAAGATCTGTTCTCTGTTATAGGTCTTGCTGACCTGTCTGTATCAGTTGGTGATGATCATCTCTGTATCTTTGTCAAATACATGGATCTTCTCAACATCAAATGCAAACTTAACGGTATCACCGGGCCTTGCCGTAGTCCTGGGATCAACCCTTGCGGTTATGGGGAACTCTTCAAGATCGAAGTAGAGGTAAACTTCTGCACCGAGAAGCTCGTATACCTTAACGGTCGACTCGAAAACGCTCTGGGGTGATGCTTCTATGTACATCTCGGAATCATATACATCCTCAGGACGGATACCGAATGTAACAACCTTTCCAGCATATCCGCCGTCGATGAGCTTCTTGGACTTGGCGGGAGGAAGAGG
>JAILLI010000152.1 GCA_024693225.1 Lachnospiraceae bacterium | reverse complement strand
CAGACATGCGAAGGTTACAGGCGACAGCGGCCAGATCGTAGCCCTTGCCGATACCACGACCATGGTCCCTCCCGAAGATATCCCCGCAACCGGTGTTAATACCCCCTACGCCCTTGTCATGACCATGATGCTCTTAAGCGGCGCAGGCCTGATCTCGATCAGGGGACGGTTCTCCGATTGACGAGGGATTTTTTTTTTGATACAATGGACGAAACGTTTCGCTTTGCGAAGCTTATATTTTGCAGGAAAGAAATGGAAACATAGGCCTGAAAACCGCAAAACAGGCCGGAAAAGAGCAAAATGCCCGCAACCATTGTAGACATAAAAGAGAAGACCGGATTATCCCTTGCCACGATCTCAAAATACCTTAACGGGGGCAATGTCCTTCCGGAGAACAGGGTTAAGATCGAAGCTGCCATAAAAGAGCTTCATTATGAGGTAAACGAGCTGGCCAGGGGACTTGTCACCAACCGTACCCGTACGGTGGGATTGCTTGTCTATTCCATAGAGAGCCCCTTTTCCGGTATGCTCCTCCACCACGTTGGAGAAGCTCTCAGAAGGAACGGCTATGGCATGCTCATAGTGGATTCCTGCGATGATGAAGAGGTAGAAAGGAAGAACGTCAGGTACCTGATTAACAAGAAGGTCGACGGCATCATAGCACTGCCCGTGGCCTCAAAAGGGGATTTCCTTTCACCTGCTAATAATGCGCATGTTCCCGTAGTTCTAATGGACCGGTCACTTTCGGATGCCCAGTATGACTGCGTCAGGATAGATAACAGGAAGTCCACGTATTATGCCATGAAGGAACTGATCAGCAGGAACCATAAGAAGATAGCTGTGATCGCTTCCGAACGGGAATACACGGGCCGTGAGAGATTCAACGGCTTCATGGATTCCATGCGGGATGCGGGCCTTGATGTCCCCGCGGATTACCAGGTAAGAGGCACTCATTCCATAGCAACGGGATATAACGGGATGAAAAAGCTCCTGTCCCTTAAAGACCGGCCAACAGGCGTCTTCATGAGCAATTATGAGATCACTCTGGGCGGTATGCTGGCTATGAACGAGTCGGGCTTCAGGTCTCCGGATGATATATCCCTTCTGGGATTTGATGACCAGCTCTTCTTCCATGTACTCCAGCCCCAGGTTTATATGGTGGAACAGCCCATGAAAGCCATGGGGGAGAAGGCCGTGGAGCTGCTCCTTAAGAGGATCAAGGGGACTACTGATGAGGCTCCCATGGAGATCGCCATGAGCACCAGATTACAGACCGGCAATTCCATCAAGACGTTATAATAGACGAATTTTAAAAACAAAGTTTGTGAATGTGTAACAAAGCGTTTTATTTTTTCAAAAAAGCATTGACGCATTGATTTTTAGAGGATATCATGACACATAGGGGTTGAGACCGCCCCTGTTTTTTACAAAATAGAGCGAAACGTTTCGCTCAAAATGCAAAAAAAGGCGTTAATATGCGCCGGAGCAAGGACAGAATGGGCAAAGAATTTTTACTCGGAATCGATATAGGAACATCGGCATGCAAGGTTGCTGTTTTTGATGTTGAAGGTAATGTCATTGCCCAGACCAACAAGCCTTATAAAGTTTATTATCCCGAAAGCGGATGGGCCGAGCAGGATCCCGACGAATGGTGGGATGCCATCTGTGAAGGCATCAGAGAGATACTCGACGGGGACACTGTCAATGCATCCGAGATCTGCGCCATAGGTGTCGACGGCCAGAGCTGGTCGGCCATACCGGTTGACGGGTCCGGAAAAGTTCTTGACCGTACCCCCATTTGGATGGATACAAGAGCCAGGGATATCTGCGACAGGGTAAAGTCAGAGGTTGGGCAGGACAGGATATTTGATGTGGCAGGGAACGATTTTCTCCCTTCCTACTCCACTCCCAAGATGCTCTGGTTCAAGGAGAAGAGGCCGGAGATATTTGCCGCTACCGACAAGTTTCTCCAGTCAAACAGTTATATAGTATATAAGCTGACCGGTGTCATGAGCCAGGATATGAGCCAGGGATACGGCGTCCATTTCTTTGACATGAATAAGCTTTCCTATGATGAGGGGCTTGCCGGGGAGCTTGGACTTGATACATCACTTGTGCCTCCCTTATACAACTGTGATGCGATAGTCGGTAAGGTTACCGCGGCGGCCGCATCGGTCACAAACCTTGCGGAAGGTACCCCTGTAGTAGCGGGCGGACTGGATGCGGCATGCGGAACTCTCGGAGCCGGTGTATATGAGGTAGGCCAGACACAGGAACAGGGCGGACAGGCCGGAGGCATGAGCATATGTACGGATCATGCGCTGTCACACAAGAAGCTTATTCTCAGTCCCCATGTGGTAGCCGGCAGGTGGCTTCTCCAGGGCGGAACGGTAGGCGGAGGCGGAGTCCTCAAGTGGTTCAGACAGGAATTCGGCGCCGACATGAGCTTTGACGAGCTTACCAAGGAAGCTGAAAAAGTCTCTCCCGGATCGGAGGGAGTTATCTTCCTTCCATATATGGCAGGCGAGCGCTCACCCATATGGGATCCCGATGCCAAGGGTGTCATCTACGGACTGTCCTTTGACAAGACAAGAGGGCATGTGATAAGGGCAATGCTTGAAGGAGTGGCATATGCGCTGCAGCATAACCTTATGACGGCTGAAGAAACGGGAGCCTCCACGGGAGTATTAAATGCCATGGGCGGATCGGCCAATTCGGTCCTCTGGACCCAGATCAAGGCCGATGTCACGGGCAGGACCATACAGGTTCCGGCAAGCGATACGGCAACAACATTGGGAGCGGCCATACTTGCAGGAGTTGGCTGCGGACTGTACAGGGACTACAAAGAGGCAGTTGAGAAGACCATAGCGATCACAAGAGTACAGGAGCCTGATATGAAGGCTCATGAGACTTACATGAAGTACATGGATCTGTACCTTAAGCTGTACGAAGATCTTAAGGATACATTTAAGACTGCATATTAAACATACATAAGAAAAGAGGAGATCATTATGAAAGCTGGAGTTGTACATGCTCCCAACGACATCCGCTACGAAGAGATCGACAAGCCCATAGCGGGCCCCGGTAAGGTCCTTATCAAGGTCAAGTATACCGGCATATGCGGATCCGATATTCCCAGGGTGAACGCTGATGCCTGTCATTATTATCCCAATGTGCTGGGACATGAATTCTCAGGGACCGTTGTGGAAGTCGGAGAAGGAGTGACAACACTCAAAGTCGGTGACAGGGTTGCGGGGATCCCCCTTGTTCCCTGTATGAAGTGCGATGACTGTCAGAAGGGTAATTACAGCCTTTGCAAGCATTACAGCTTCATCGGGTCGAGGGAATTCGGAAGCTATGCGGAATATGTCGCGGTTCCCGAGAAGAATGCGGTTAAGTTCGATGATGAAGTCAGTTTTGAAAAGGGTGCTTTCTTTGAGCCGGCAACGGTCGCTCTTCACGGACTGCGCAGGGTTGACTATAAGGGCGGCAAGAATGTAGCGATCTTGGGCGGCGGGACAATAGGTCTTATGACAGCCCAGTGGGCTAAGATATTCGGAGCAAAGAGCGTTACGGTTTTCGATATCCTTGATGAGAGACTTGAACTTGCAAAGAAACTGGGATGTGACTACGGGGTAAATTCCGGCAAGGAAGGTTTCATGGACCAGGTCAACGAGATCACGGACGGAAAAGGCTTTGATTATGTATATGAAACTGCCGGCAATACCATCACCATGAAGATGGCCTTCAAGCTTGCGGCTAACAAGGCGGGTGTATGCTTTATCGGAACACCTACCAGGGAACTGTCTTTCTCAGTGGAAGAGTGGGAAAACATCAACCGTAAGGAATTTATCCTGACCGGTTCGTGGATGAGCTATTCGGCCCCCTTCCCCGGAGATGAATGGGCACTTGCGGCATATTACTTCAAGACGGGTGAGCTTAAGTTTGATGATTCGTTCATATTTAAGAAGATACCCCTTTCAAAGATCGATGAGGCCTTTGAGATGTTCAAGACCCCCGG
>JAILLI010000122.1 GCA_024693225.1 Lachnospiraceae bacterium | reverse complement strand
TCCTCATCAACTTCATTGGATGGACATTGTACTATATGGGTCACCAATATGGATGGCTGATCATAATCAGTCAGTTTGCGGTCGTTCCGTTGTACTATCTTTTCTTCGGTCTTTGGAAAAGCAATTACATGTTGGCAGGGATCGCGGTTCCGTTTTTCATGACACATACCGTCAATGGAATAATGAATTTTGCAGTTCGGAAATAGAGTTTTTAACGAATGGTCGGCATCTTCTGCCGGTCATCTCATCATACTCCGGTATGCATTTCTGAGTTTCATGTCACGTGTTCAGGTGTTGAGGTGTTGAAACCGTTCTTGACACGGTTCAGTGCCGGATATGGAGCACGATTTATCAGATGGGTTGCGGCAGATGATCCCAAACCCTACGGAAGCTACGGAAACGGATCGGCAATGAGAGTATCGGCCGCAGGATGGGTCGGCTACATCCTCCGGATCGACAGAAAGGCCATCTATATCGCCGGTGATACTGATGTCACAAAAGAATCAAAGGCTGTAAAGTGCGATATAGCCCTTGTGCCGATTATGATCCTATGAGGCAAATGAGCACTATGTTATAATTGGGAATAGCCTGAAGAGCCTGCATTTTTGACTGAACTTAATAAAAAAGGAGGATCACTATGTTTAAGATAGAACCGCTGGATCTTGAGATTGAAGCAAAGACACTGCCGTTTAGCGAGCGGATTTTCCACGAGGCACTGCAGGAAGCTCCGGAAAGTGCAGCTCGTTTCCATGTAAAAAATGGCCCGGGAGAGGACTTTGATATCGTCTATTGGGACAACGAAGACGACATAGAGCCGAAAGCGGGCTATCCCGCATATGTGAAGCCACCCTACATAGCGAGGTACTTGTATTATGACGAGACGGATACCGCCACCATGTACATGGAGTTCCTTCAGCAGTTTGAGCGGATGATGTTTGAGGATCTTGACGAATATACTGTCGTTCTTACAAAGGTTATCCTGGACAACTTGAAAATGGACATCTGGTGCCGGGACAAGAGGATCTTCTGGTTCACAGGGGAGACTGACCGTATCCACATCGTAGAGCAATTCCCGGAGGATCGCTTTGCTGACAATACCCTCTATATACAGGAGCAGCACCGATGCGGACTGGAGGATGGAAACTTCAAACGCCTGAGCCCAGTCTACGCTTTCCACAATGTCTTTTTCCCGCAATGGATCTTAAACGGGCGTGATCTGAACGATTTCAGGTTTATGACTCTCCCGATCAATGACTCGGGCGGTATCGGGGCGCTGCTGTCCGCATATACCCGCAACAAGGTTCTGGCGGAGTGGTTTGGTCTCAAATTTGTGGCTCCCGACAAGGACCACTTCGGCAAATATCCGCGCGAACTGGTGGAGAAGTACTTCGCTGTGGACATTTGGGATCCCGAAGCCATTGCGGAGAATACTCTGGTGGTTCCCGGCGCGGTAGTCATAAATAAGACTCAGTATTACACCTGTCTGCCGGCTACTCTGGAGGCCTCATCTATTGCCCGAGGCTTCAAGGAGGAGATGGATGAATACTACGATGCTGTTCTGGGCGGCCAGAAGGTTCTGGGCGTGCTCATACGAGGCTCCGATTATCTTTCCGTCGGCTTCGGCGGTTTCCGAAAGATGGCAAGCGTTGAACAGATGGTGCCGAAGATCCGCCGGTGGATGAGCGATCATGGCTATGAAAAGCTGTTTCTCGCCACGGAGGACTCCGACATACTGGCTAAAATGAAGAATGAATTCGGAAAAGACATGATCGCCCTCGCTCAGGAGCGTCTCTCCGTAAAGAACCTGAAGCAGGGACAGATCATCACAGACTACGAAAAGGAGAACAACAAGGAGGACTACGCGGCCAAGCTGGAAGATACCACCATCAATTACTTCTATGCTCTGTACATCCTCTCCAGGTGTGACGCCTTCCTATGCTCAGGCCAGTGCAACGGTTGGGACAATGTCCTCAGCTTAAATGCCGGCAAATTCGAGCGCAGCTACAAGTTCACCGTTGGTATCACCGGAGACCCGGCGACCGAGGACTGGAAGGAGATCAGGCAGATCACCGCCGGTATGTTTGCGCGAGCCGCATATCCGGCGGAAAAGGCTTTCTTTATGACCTATCGTTTCGATCTTGCCGAGATCGTAGATCCGGATGCCCTGCAGCAGGCTTGGGAAAAGACCCTGGCAGTCTACCCCTATATGCGCTATGCGGTGGTACCGAGAAACGGCAGACTGGTGCTGACGGAGAATCCCCTGCCCTTTGTGATCAGGGAGACCGGCGAGATAGTTGAGCCTTATGAGCGCTCCGGCAACTTCCACATGGTCACCTTCTGCTATCTGGGCAGGACACTCTATATCTACATCGATCATGTGCCGGTGGACGGAACAGGCATCAACCATGTGTTTGAAACCTTCTTTTACCATTATTACTGCCTTGTCGATGGCGTGGAATACCCGGTGCCAGCGGGCGTGTTCACCGAAAAGGACGGACCGGTGCCGGGCCTGGATGTGGACGGTTATAGGATGGTAGATGCTGTAGATCTGGGATCCGTTTCAGCCGGGATGATGGCCGGGAAGACCTTTGCACCGCCGGAGATGCCAAAGGGCACCTTCGGAAACCGTCCGGATTGCCGTGGTTACTGCCTGTCAGTGCCGAGCAGCGAGATGATGCAGTATGCCGGATCGGTGGGAGGAAGCCCCGTCTCCGTGCTCTCGGTAGCGCTTTCAAAGGCGGTGCAGCGGGTACACCCGGAAAATGCACTGCCAATTAAGATCCTGTATCCGGTTGATATCCGAAAAGTGATGGGCAACAACACCTCTTTGATCCACCAGGCAGTTTTCGCCCTGTACTGCTTCAGTCCGTCTGATGTTACCGACAAGAGCGACGAAGAACTCAACGCAGCTGTCAGGGCCTACCTCAGAGAATTCACCTCTGAGCCGAGCATCCGCAAGAATGCCGGTATTTTCCGCAGCATGTGTGAGGGCTACACAAAAGCTTTCGCCTACAATGCACTGGATAAGATCACCCTGGAGAAGCGCGAGAATGCGGGAACCTCCCTGGAAATCAGCTATATCGGTAAGCTGCATACAGCTGATTATGGCAAGCGCATGCGTATGACAGCTTTCCATGTCATGCCCGAAAACGGTGTCATGCTGCAGATAACTGAGGTGGGCGATACCTTCTATATTGACTGGTATCAGGGTATGCATGACGCCACATATATCCGCGCCATGCGCGATGCTATGGTCGATATGGGCATGAAGGGCCTGTGCCTGGAGCGTGTGGAATAAGCATGAAGATCCCGGAATTTCGAAGCCGTAGGGAACAAGATATGATGAAAGACAACGAGGGGCAACTTCATTTTTCAAAGCCCACCGCGTTTATCGAGGTAAAGATCTTCGGGGATGCTTCCCGGGATATCTACAGTCGGATGACAAAGAAGCTCACCGCGATCTACGGGGATATACTTGGCGTATCGCCTGACAGGATGTATATCAGGTATTTCGGATCGGAGAAGAGAGGATACTATGAAAAAATATGAAATAGATACAAGTGAGAACAGAGAGTTTTTGAAGATCCTTCGTGATGATCTGCTTTCCTTCGGACACGGATCTGTATCACCGGAGGGAGGAGCGTATTATCTCGGAGACGACGGTACGCCATGGAAGGACAGGCCGCGTGAGACTTGGATAACGTGCCGCATGGCTCACGTTTACAGTATGGGAGAGCTGCTGGGGCATAAGGGCAGCAGACAGCTTGTGGAAGGGGCGTTGAAGGGGCTTTGCGGTGAGCTTCGCGATGATGTGAACGGCGGATGGTATGCGGGTATCGATCCTGACGGCAGCATCATACCGGACAAGCAGTGCTATGCGCATGCTTTTGTGATCCTTGCTTCCTGCTCAGCAAGTCTTATTCACTCAGACTCAGCGGAAAAACTGCTCAAGGAAGCGCTTGATACGTATGACCGCTATTTCTGGGATGAAGAAGAGGGACTGGCGGCAGATACGTGGAATACCGAATTTACCGTGCTGTCGGATTACAGGGGCATCAATGCAAATATGCATACGGTCGAGGCTTTTCTTGCGGCGGCTGATGTTCTGAATGATGAGAAATACAGGATAAGAGCGGGACGCATCATAGATCGCGTGATCAAATGGGCCGGGGACAACAACTGGCGTATACCGGAGCATTTTACAAAGGAGTGGAAGGCCGATCTGATGCTTAACAAGGATAAGCCCGATGATCCGTTCAAACCGTTCGGTGCCACACCGGGGCACGGCATCGAGTGGGCAAGACTGATATCCCAGTATGCTCTGTCCGCATTTGAGGGCGATAAGGATAAGATCACAGACTATACTGCCTCTGCGCAAAATCTGTATGATCGTGCGATAAAGGATGCGTGGTATGCCGATGGGGCGCCGGGGATCTGTTATACGACCGACTGGGAAGGAAAGCCTGTCGTACATGACAGGATGCACTGGACTCTTGCGGAAGCGATCAATACATCGGCGGTACTGTACCGTATAACCGGGCTGGATAAATATGCGGCGGATTATGCTATGTTCATGGAGTATCTCGATGAGAAGGTGCTTGATCATAAAAACGGATCATGGTTTCATCAGCTTGACAAAGACAATAACCTTAAAGGCACGGTCTGGCCGGGTAAATCTGATCTGTATCATGCCGTTCAGGCAACACTTATCCCGTACAATGAAAGGATAGGATTGTCCATAGCTCCGTCACTTTACCGTGGTTAAGGAGAAGGCAGGCCGGAAAGATGACGGTCAGCCGGGCAGTGATAAGATGAAAACAATAAAAGTTGCAGCGGCGGTGATCCGAAACGGAGACAAGATTTTTTCCGCCGCAAGAGGATATGGTGAGTATAAAGGCTGGTGGGAATTTCCGGGTAAGGTATTGACAAATAATATTTGACGCAATATAATATTGCAAAATATAAAATCCGTTTACGGAGGTGATATATCATATGAGATTTGCGGTAAGATACTATACAAAGACCGGGAATACCGAAAGACTTGCCAGGGCGATAGCGGATGAACTTGGAGTAGAAGCGTTGCCGATAACAGAGCCTGTTACGGAAAGTACGGATATCCTTTTCCTTGGCAATTCCTATTATGCGTTTAATATCGATCCGGAGGTCAGGAAGTTTGTGGGCTCCCTTGATAAGGACAAAGTCGGGAAGATAGTGAATTTCGGATCTGCGGCAATGCTTAATTCCACTTGGAAAAAGGTCAAAGCTGAGGCCGACAAGGTCGGGATATCTATGGATGATAAAGAATTCCACTGTAAAGGTGAATTCAAAATGCTGCATAAGGGCAGACCGGATGAAAATGATCTGAGGGATGCGGCTGCATTTGCAAGGCAGTTTAGGCCGGATTAAAGGGATCTGATCACAATAAAAGGGGATATGAAATGTCACAGGAATATGAGCAGCTGAAACTTGAAAACCAGTTATGTTTTCCGCTATATGCATGTTCACGGAAGATAGTCGGGAACTATACTCCTTACCTTAAGCCGCTGGGGCTGACATATACGCAGTATATTGTGTTCATGGTTTTATGGGAAAAGGAGAGCGTGAACGTGGGACAACTTGGGGAAACTCTCTGCCTTGATGCGGGAACCCTTACGCCGCTTCTTAAGCGTCTGGAAAAAGAAGGTTATGTGACCAGAAAGCGTTCGGAAGAGGATGAGAGGGTGACCATCGTAAGCATTACGAGCAAGGGGAATAAACTTAAGGAAAAATGCAAGGATATACCTCTTAAGCTTTCAGCCTCAGCCGATACGCTCACGGAGAAAGAGTCTAAAGAGCTGTACAGGCTGCTCTATAAGGTTTTAGGTAGATAAACAGTGTTTTTCAAAGGAGGATTTATATGACGATCAAAGCAGTAAAGATGTTTGAAAACGGATTTATGACGGAAGGATTTGCGCTTGGCGGAGAAGGAACGGACGGGATAGATACGGCGAAGAAATACCGTTCAAGCCTTCAGAATTATGTTATTGATACCGGGGATGAAGTGATCCTCGTGGATACAGGTGTCCCTTCGGAAATGCCGGAGCAGGTTCCCGACGAGAAGGCCATGATCTATATGGGAAAAAAGATCAGCGGTTATATGGAGGCTTTGGAAAAGTGCGGATATAAGCCGGAGCAGGTGAGCCGGATCCTGATCACCCATAAACACGCGGACCATACCGGAGAACTAAGGAGTTTTCCGAACGCGAAGATATATGCTTCGAGGGTTGAGGCTGAGGCAGACGAGCTTAAAGATCTTCCCAATGTTGTTCCTGTGGATTTCAAGGATGGGGAATACCACAACTTCCCCGCTTCTGAAAAGATCGCTGAGGGAGTCTATTATCTTCCGGCAAAAGGGCATACCAACGGAAACAGCATCGTTATAGTTGAGGATGGGGATCTCTTTTATATGATCCATGGTGATGTCACTTATACCGATGAAGCCCTGTATAAAAATCGGCTTTCAATTGTGTACGAGGATCTTCCGGCAGCAAGAGCTACTCTGGACGCGGTACGTGAATTCATAAAGAACCATCCGACAGTTTATCTTTCAACACATACTCCTTTGGGGGTGGAGAACCTTGAAAATACGAAGGTGGTTGATCTTGACGATATGCCGGAGAGCCTTCCCGTGGGTAAAATAGGATAAGCTGAAGCCAACGGTAAAACTTATGAATACAGCTCTTACAGAAAACGAATATGATCAGGCGCTGGAGCTTAAGCTGGCTCTGCCGGATCGCGAGAGGCGATGCGGCAGAGACGGCTTTTAAGGACAGGGATTCAGTCTTTCGGAAGACGATGGAAGACCATAAGGAAATGTAATTGCTTGATGTTTATTGCTTCTGTGGACATCCCTGCTCGTTTTGCTGCTTCTATAGCGCCTTCTCTGGTCCAGTATGTGCTTCCCGTATTAACATAACTACCGTCGAAATCATTACGGACTTCGTACAGATTATCCTTCGGATCTCCGGTTACACAAAAGATATATCCGCCATTGACTTTATCAAGTTCTTTTTCGCTGATCTTGTTCATTGCCATTTTTCGTACCTCCCTTGGTATAGGAATCGTTTCTTGTATATATATACGGAGAGGGGAATAGTTGTGGCAGTGTTTTTTTAAATCCATCTTTTTCTGGTTTCCTGAATAAAGTACAATGTCACCCGGACTTGTAGTCATCTGACTGTCATTCCTCGGAAGAGAAGTCCCAATACTACCGACCTGCTCAAATCCCCCATACATGGACATATTAATATTCATTCCGGATCCGGCAAGATCTTTAAGCGCATCCACGCTCTCATTATCTTCCCATTCAACAGTTATCTTTTTATCTCCGATCGAAAGGATCAGCTCATCCATAACTACTGCCCCTCCTTTTTCTTCCTGTTCCGGTATTCCATCACTGCCATTCTCCAGAGAGGCAGTCAAAGTCACTTCTTCCGTTTCTCCGGAAATCTCTTTTTGTCCACTCGCTGAAACTGCACTATCGTTTGGTGGGCTTCCTGCACACGCTGAGAGCACAAGCATCATCATGATCGCACATATAGCGCATTTTACTCTTTTCATTCAAAACTCCCTATTTAAGATGCTCTCTGATAAAGCTCTCTATCTTATCAAAAGGAATATAATCCCCCTCTCCGCCGTCATACAAGTGTCAGTTCTTCCTTTTTGATCATCATCTGCCTCCTTTGTTCTTTTGATTACCATTTACCTTCTTTTTGTGCCTGCCTGATCAGATAGTCAATCCTGTCAACTCTTCTCTGACTGTCGTGCATTTCCTCCACCAGATTACATCTGCATTTTCGAAGATACTTTATGAGTCCGTCATAATCTGCCGCTTCATAAAGAGCCCTTGCTCTCAAAGCTCCTTCTCGGCTACACCCATTGTCTGTAAGATTTTCTATCATCGCTTTTATTTCCATCTGTCCTACCTCGTATCCTCATTATATTTACTTGACGAATTCTTCGCTAATGAATAAAATGAATATCGTGATATTCCAAAATGGAATGTCATGCAGTAATGAACAGTGCATATGGATTTGTAATTAGTGCGTTGGGAGCTTGCTCGCATAAGCACTAAATTATAAATCCATATATTCGGCGAATGCCTAAGAACGAAAAAATGCGAAGCATTTTTGAGTGCACTGCGAACTGGAGGAATCTATGGAGATCAAAAGCCTGCGATACTTCCTTGCCATCGCAAGGGAAGAGAATATGACAAAAGCTGCGGACATGCTTCATGTCACACAGCCTACGCTTTCAAAAACGCTAAAATCACTCGAAGATGAACTGGGAAAAAAGTTATTTACACGTCACAGTTTTAGCATATCCCTGACTGATGAGGGGATGCTTCTTCGCGACCGTGCGGAAGATCTCATCGCCATGGCCGACCGTATAGAACAGGAATTCATCACCCTTGACGATATCACCGGCGGGGATATCTACTTCGGACTAGCCGA
>JAILLI010000115.1 GCA_024693225.1 Lachnospiraceae bacterium | reverse complement strand
TTTCAAGCATTATTTCAGTAATCAAGCCTTCTTATCAGAAAGAACCTTCTCCTGAACGTTCTTAGGTACCTGCTCATATCTCTCGAAGAACATTGAGTAGTTACCACGTCCCTGAGTTCTTGAACGAAGGTCTGTTGAATACTCAACGTGAGCTGTTGAAATAGTGATACCACGCTCTCTCTCTTCGGGAGCCTTATCGATATTTTCAAAATCAACCTTAACGTTACCGGCTACTCTCTCAGCAAGAACCTTTGTGATAGCTGCTGTCAGAGTTGTCTTACCATGGTCAACGTGACCGATGGTACCGATATTACAATGGGTTTTACTTCTGTCAAATTTCTCTTTTGCCATTTTAATTAATCCTCCTTAGATTAAGTCTAACTCTCTTCTCATGAGCTTTACGCCCGATAACAAAGATTATATTGCATTTTCCTTATATTATCAAGGAATTTTTGGTTTATGCCTTCTTTGAAGCAAGAACTTTTTCCTGTACCGACTTGGGAACCGGCTCATACTTTTCAAAGAACATGGAATAGTTACCTCTACCCTGTGTCTTTGAACGAAGATCCGTTGCATATCCGAACATCTCGGAAAGGGGAACGAAACCTCTTACCATCTTGCCGTTTCCTACATCATCCATACCTTCTATACGTCCACGACGGCCGTTGATATCTCCGATGACATCACCCATATATTCTTCGGGCATGGTCACCTCGACCTTCATGATGGGCTCGAGCAGTATGGCTCCGGCCTTCTGCATGGCTTCCTTGAATGCGAGTGAACCCGCGATGTGGAAAGCCATCTCAGATGAGTCGACCTCATGATAGGAACCGTCATAAACAGTGGCATGAACACCGACAACCGGGAAACCTCCGAGGATACCGGCCTTTGTAGCCTCCTCGATACCTTCGCCGACTGCAGGGATGTACTCCTTGGGAATAGCACCGCCGACAACCTCCGAATCGAACTTGAACAGCTCTTCTCCGTTGGCATCCATGGGCTCAAAACGAACCTTACAGTGTCCGTATTGTCCGCGGCCGCCCGACTGCTTGGCGTACTTGCTCTCAATATCTACAGGCTTTGTAATGGCTTCCTTATAAGCAACCTGGGGTGCGCCCACATTTGCTTCAACCTTAAATTCGCGCAGAAGCCTGTCGACGATTATCTCAAGGTGAAGCTCTCCCATACCGGCAATGATGGTCTGACCCGTTTCGGGATCTGTATGTGCACGGAATGTGGGATCTTCTTCCGCGAGCTTTGCAAGCGATTCACCCAGCTTGCCCTGACCCGCCTTTGTCTTGGGCTCGATGGCCAGCTCGATAACGGGCTCGGGAAACTCCATTGACTCCAGAATGACCGGATGCTGTTCATCACAGATAGTATCACCTGTAGTCGTAAGCTTAAAGCCTACAGCAGCTGCGATATCACCCGAATAAACCTTGTCCAGCTCTTCCCTCTTGTTTGCGTGCATCTGAAGTATACGTCCTACACGCTCTTTCTTTTCCTTTGAGGCATTAAGTACATATGAACCGGAATTCATGGTTCCGGAATAAACTCTGAAAAACGCAAGTTTTCCAACAAAAGGATCTGACATGATCTTAAATGCCAGAGCTGAGAAGGGTTCTTCATCAGAAGAATGCCTCTCCGTCTCGTTTCCGTTAAGATCAACACCTTTTATGGCAGGTATGTCAAGGGGTGACGGCATGTATTCGATAACCGCGTCAAGAAGCTTCTGAACACCCTTGTTCCTGTATGCGGTCCCGCAGCAGACAGGGACTGCCGTACATTCACATGTTCCTTTACGAAGCGCCTTCTTAAGATCCTCGACACTTACACTGTCTGCATCTTCCAGATAAGCCATCATGGTATCATCATCGAGCTCGGCACACTTCTCTACCAGCTCTTCATGATACATCTCTGCCTCATCCTTCATATCGTCGGGAATATCCGTAACAGATATATCCTCTCCCTTATCATCATTATAGATGTAAGCTTTCATCTCAAAAAGGTCTATGATGCCCTTAAAAGAATCCTCCTTACCTATAGGGAGCTGTATAACTATCGCATTCTTTCCCAGACGGTTTCTGATCTGATCTACGGCTGCATAGAAATCGGCACCAAGGATGTCCATCTTGTTTATGAATGCCATACGGGGTACATTGTACGTGTCAGCCTGCCGCCAGACGTTCTCTGACTGAGGTTCCACACCGCCTTTGGCACAAAAAACACCCACGGCTCCGTCGAGAACGCGGAGCGACCTTTCAACCTCCACCGTAAAATCAACGTGTCCCGGAGTATCAATGATATTGATACGGTGCTCGAGAGCACCCGGCTTGGGCTTGCACTGTTCCTGCAATGTCCAGTGACACGTGGTCGCAGCGGAAGTGATCGTGATGCCTCTTTCCTGCTCCTGCTCCATCCAGTCCATGGTGGCAGTGCCGTCATGAGTCTCACCAATCTTATGATTGATACCGGTGTAATACAGTATACGCTCTGTCGTTGTGGTCTTACCCGCATCGATATGAGCCATGATACCGATATTCCTGGTTCTCTCCAATGGATATTCTCTTCCAGCCAAGATATATTCCTCCTGTTAGAATCTGTAATGCGCAAAAGCTCTGTTTGCTTCTGCCATCTTGTGCATATCTTCTTTTCTCTTAACGGATGCACCCGTGTTGTTGGCGGCATCCATGATCTCTCCGGCCAGACGGTCTTTCATTGTCTTCTCGCCTCTCTTACGTGAAAACATTGTCATCCAGCGAAGAGCAAGGGCCTGACGACGGTCGGGGCGAACCTCGATAGGTACCTGGTATGTGGCACCACCGATACGTCTTGCCTTAACTTCAAGAGCAGGCATGATATTGTTCATTGCCTCTTCAAAAACTTCAAGAGCAGGTTTTCCAACCTTCTCTTCGACTGACTGAAATGCACCGTATACGATCTTCTGGGCTACGCCCTTCTTGCCGTCAAGCATGATATTGTTGATCAGCTTGGTAACGACCTTGCTGTTGTACACGGGATCTGCCAGTACGTCTCTCTTCTGAATATGTCCTTTACGTGGCACGATTCTTCCCTCCTTAACCATAAATCTCGCTCACCGATTCTGAAATCGACTTCGTCGATTGCGGTTCGCGGTGCAGACATGTACCTCCCGCTTCGCGGGTCCTTCCTGTCTGCATTTAATGTTAAATCTTCGGTACTCACATTAGAAACTCAGTGTTCGTGCTGGTGATAAGAATTCCAACACTATACTATAGATCTTCCGTAGCAGTACTATCCTTACTTCTTAGGACGCTTTGCGCCGTACTTGGAACGGGCCTGGTTCCTGTTTGCAACACCGGCCGTATCAAGAGTACCACGGATAACGTGATAACGTGTACCGGGCAGGTCCTTAACTCTTCCGCCTCTTACAAGAACAACGCTGTGCTCCTGAAGATTGTGGCCTTCACCGGGAATGTAACTTGTAACTTCGATCCCGTTTGAAAGACGCACTCTGGCGATCTTACGAAGAGCCGAGTTAGGCTTCTTGGGGGTAGCTGTCTTAACAGCCGTGCACACACCACGCTTCTGCGGAGACGCAGTTTCGATGGGTCTCTTATGAAGAGAGTTAAATCCCTTGCCAAGAGCAGGTGCGGTTGACTTCTTGGCGGAAGTTTCCCTACCCTTTCTGACTAACTGGTTAAATGTTGGCATTCTTTTCACCTCCTTATATTTTTATTGATCGTTGCTCGCTCATCCGGACCGATTTCGTCGGTGATGAGCCCGCGGCACAGACAGGTTCCTCCCGTCTGCATGTGCGCAACAAAATAAGGTGCATTTTTGTGCACGCTAAAGCATTATACGCAATGTTCTATTGGATGTCAAGGATTTTTGCCCCTATTTCTATCTCCCCGTCAGACTTATCTTCTTCTGAAGAAGTTCGGGGTTGGTGGCATAGGTAAGAGCAGTCTTATCCGTGATCTTTCCTTCCTTATACAGATTAAGGAGACTCGAATCCATGGCTATCATGTCATCGGCCGCAGATGCATAGATCATACCGTCGATCTGATGGACCTTTGATTCCCTTATCATGTTCCTGATGGCAGGTGTAAGGGTCATGATCTCGAAAGCGGGTACAAGGCCGCCGTCTGTTGAAGGAACAAGCTGCTGGGATACGACTGCCTGCAGGACCATGGATAACTGCAGGGCGATCTGATGCTGCTGGTTGGGCGGGAATGCGTCGATTATACGGTCGATGGTGTTTGAGGCCCCGATCGTATGAAGTGTGGACAGGATAAGGTGTCCGGTCTCCGCGGCAGTCATGGCCACGTTCATGGTCTCATAGTCTCTCATCTCGCCAAGCAGGATGACATCCGGGCTCTGACGAAGGGAGGCACGGAGAGCGGTAAGGTAGCTTTCCGTATCCGTTACGACCTCACGCTGGCTGACAATGCTCATCTTGTGCATATGAAGATACTCAAGAGGGTCCTCGAGCGTGATTATATGAGAATGCCGGGTTGAATTGATATGGTCTATCATACAGGCCAGGGTAGTTGACTTTCCGCTTCCCGCAGGTCCCGTGATCAGTACCATGCCCTTCTTCCTGTCCGCGAATTCGATGATGTTTTCCGGGATATTACGCTCCTTGGGGTTGGGGATCCTGAAAGTGATGACACGGATGACCGCAGAGAGTGAACCTCTCTGTTTGTAGGCATTTATACGGAAACGCGCAACACCCTTGATGGCAAAGGAAAAGTCATCATCGCCGTATTTCTGCAGACGCGTCATGTCACGATCTCCCGCAAGTGCGTAGATCTCCGTTATGAGAACAGCCGTATCCGCCGGCATGAGCTTACCTTCACCCTCCTCAACGAATACACCTTTCCTCTTGTACGAAAGCGGAAGTCCCGCTACTATAAATATGTCCGATGCGCCCTCATTGGTGATCTTTGCCAAAGTCTCCTCAACTGCCATTTTTCTTCTCCTTTTAAAATAGAAGCTTTGTTCCCGACTCCTTGTCGGTTTCATTCTTTACTTCTTCAAGCCACTGTCTGTTTACTTCCGTAGTCCATTTATCGATCCGAAACAGGCTGTCATCCGATGCGTCCGGATAATGAACGGTAAGACCCACATTAAGGTTCTGACCGTTTGTCACGGCGATGGAATAGGTAAGGCGCTTCTGTCCGTCTTTCCCCTCAGTGACCTCGATCTTCTCATTATCCGAAAACAGGTTCTCCACTCCGTCATAGTAATCCTTGCTGCTGCTGCATGAATTCAGGTGCTTTGACAGAAGGGCTTCGATATTTGCGAGATATATCTCCGCCATCCTGTTCGCATCATAATAGCTCGCTGTCCTGTCTGCCGCCTCCTTGGAAAGGATATAATCGGACCTGGCCGACATATATGACAGGGCCGCAAAGGTGACAAGTGCCAGCAGCACGAAGGTCACGAGTATTGAACTTGTTCCTATGTTGATCCCGCCGGAATGCTTCTTATCCATCCCTTACCCCTTTGTCCTGTTCATGTATTTTGTGGCATTAAGGGTATATATCTCTTTATAATCCTTAAGCCGGACGATCCTTACTTCCATATTCTGTATGGCACCGTTCGGAGTCATGGTCACATCTCCCACATAAGCCGCGTCCTGATAAGAGCAGACTTCAAAATCCTCGTCGTAAAAGACTTCGAAAAAGCCCTCTCCGCCGCTGACCGCACTCGGATACTGCTCAAGGACCGAACCGATATCCCCGTCTGTTCCCCGCATTACCTCGGCAAAACCCTGGGCTATAGATACGGCCTCATTGAGCTCCACCGTTTCCCTTGTCATGACATGTGCATTTACAAATACCCTGACACAGATGGCTCCGCAGGCTGCAAACAGGAGTATGGTTATGATCAGTTCCATAAGGAACAGTGATGTTTTTGATTTGAGGTATTTATTCATCACTGTCACCATCCGTTCCGCTGTATAGTGTCACGAAGAAGTCCGTTACCTCTCCGTTTTTGGCCTTTATTGAAAAATGATACATGGAATCGCTTTCTTTTCTTACGGAAAAGTCCTCAACAGCCAGTATGTCCGTTCCCGCATCATAGTTGAAATCATAACCTTCCTCTGCCGTGAACTCCTTCAGATAGCCGTCCGCGACATAAAGATATGTGATATATCTCTTATCTCCCATTTCCTGATACAGTTTTAATGCTGTATGCTCATCACCGTCCGAGGTCCCTTCCACGTCCGAAACCTCCACACCCCCGGTATGGTCATGGGATCTGATCTTTTCGGTGACATAGGACATGGCCGTCCTTTTTTCGAAATTGGTGTTCATATTGGAGACCGTGGTCCTGTACACCCTTGCTCCGAACAGGACAACGAAAAGAGCTGTTATGGCAAAAGCACCAAACAGGGCCAGTATGAACAGAAAATCAACTATGGACTTGTTTCTCTTTGCAAAATTCATTTACCGCTGATCTCCACTATAGTGACCGAAGGCATTATGTTATCGCCTATCGGGACATAATCCACCAGATATTTTGACCTGTCATATGTCAGGCCGTAGTGATCCTCTATATAGGCAAGGTTGGGGGGATAATATCCCTCCACAGCATAGCAGTGGATGATATCCTTGTTGACCGCATCCGTCAGTATCTGCTTCTGATCTTTTGAGGATGTGGATGCTATGAAGGATATCCCGAAAAGGAAGGCAATAATGACTATTAGGAAGAAGAACACTGAAAAGTTCATTGATTCCGCTATTCTTTTCCTTAAAGCAGGTCTGTTGAATCTGTTCATCCTATACCACCCATCACTCCCATAAGAGGTAACATCACAGATAAAAGTATAAGGCAGACGACCACAGACAGTATGATGACAAGGGTGGGCTCAAGGACCGAGATGAGGTTTGTCATCTTCTCATCCACTTCCTCATCATATCCGACGGCGATCTTTTCAAGAACCCTGTCGACCGAGCCTGTCCTGTATCCGACCGAGATCATCCTGGAATACATGTTGGAAAAGATCCCGGAAGTGCTAAGTGCATCTGCAAAAGACGAACCCCGGGCCATCAGCTCCTTGCTCATCTCTATCTTTTTCTCCATGTCGCTGTTATCAACGAGGTTGGATACCATGGCAAGGCTTTCATCGGTATCAAGTCCGGCGCTCATGGTAAGTGCCATACCAGATGCGAAACGCCCGGCCGCGATCTTGTCATAAAGGCCTCTGGTAGCCACGAACTTGGCAAGAAAACCGCGAAGCTTTGCCCTTCCGGCTCTTGTCTTGGTCAGTATGAATATCCCGGCAACAAGAACGGCCGTAACTATCACTATAGCCAGGGCGTATCTGCTGACAAGGCTGCCGAAATCGAGCATACCTTTTGAAAAACCGGTCATCTCCGTGCCGAGCTGTTTGAAGACATCATTGAAAATGGGAAGGACTTTTATGACGAGGACCAGGATAACGATCAGCATCATGCCGACTATGAGCATGGGATAGGTGACCGCACTCTTGATGCCCCTTGCAACATTCTCCTCACGGTTATAGTGAAAAGCAAGGGCCCGCATGACTTCTTCAAGCTTACCGGACTGTTCGCCTATCTCTATCATATCAAGAGCATATTTGGGAAAGACCTCAGATGCCTGTACCGAGTGATGGAAGGTATCGCCTTCGTTACACTTGTCCAGTATCTTCTGAAGGATCTCCTTTCCTTCTTCGGTCGTGGCATCCTCAAGCATGATCGAAATACCTTCCATGGGGGATATACCCGCATTGAGTATCATTGCGATCTGGTCGCAGAACATGGAAAGTTCCTGATTGTTGAGAAGCTTTTTGGGTTTGTTACCTTTCATTATCGATGGCTCCCTTCTATGAGTGTATATTAAGCGCTCGGCCTGTCATGACTTCGTCATACTTCATTCTTTGATCTGCCGAATCCGCTCAAG
Source organism: Lachnospiraceae bacterium (assembly GCA_024693225.1). GTDB lineage: Bacteria > Bacillota > Clostridia > Lachnospirales > Lachnospiraceae > UBA2868. The sequence goes on along the minus strand of JAILLI010000115.1, from coordinate 16,465 downwards.
CGGCGCTCGGCCTGTCATGACTTCGTCATGCTTCATTCTTTGGTCTGCCGGGTCCGCTCAAGCGGCGCTCGGCCTGTCATGACTTCGTCATGCTTCATTCTTTGGTCTGCCGGGTCCGCTCAAGCGGCGCTCGGCCTGTCATGACTTCGTCATGACAACTAATAAGTATACTTGGTTGTGTAGTTGCTTCCGTCGCCTATAAAACTTTTGATCTCCTTTGTTCCGGCATTGGCCGCAAATGTAGGATCCATAAGTGTCCAGTCAACCCCGTCGAACTTGATGATCCCGTTGATCCAGCCCACATCTTCTATATATGTCGTGATCCATGCATGGTAAGCGTCTCCCGCATAACCGAACTCAAGCCTTGTAGGGATCCTCTGACTCCGGAGCATGGCAGCCATGAGTGCGGCATAATCAAAGCATATCCCTTTCTTTTCCTTTAAGACATCGTCTACATTGGGAACATAATCCGGTTTGACCGTTTCAGCCCTCTCATGATCGTAGGTTATGTTCTTGACCACATAATCGTATACCGAGGCTATGACCTCTATGTCGGACTGCTTCCCTGCCGCGAGCTCCTTTCCGAGAGCAACGACATCGCTGTTAATGTCAAACTTTACGTAGCAGTTCGGATACAGAAAAGGCAGGAAGGGATCCGGCATGGAAACATCTATATCCCCCGCAAACTTGGTGGCATAAAGGCCCGGCTCACCCATACTCTCATATGCGACGATCGAATACTTACCATCCCCCATGGACAGGGGTATGACCGAATCCCCCTTGGGGATTATATATGTATAAGTAAGGCTGTCATTGCAGGTTAACTGTATCTTGATATCCTCGATCTCACCCGTGCTCTTGACGAAAAGATAGCCATCCGATGAATTCGTCAGATCCACGGTAAGCTCGCCCTCCCCGAGTATATCCCTGCCACCGGCTTCCGGAGCAAGGCACTTGGGTTCGTTGCTCCTGTTCTGGGCAGAAGCAACCTTTTCTATGGTAACTTCCGTATCCTCGGGGCCGTCGTCACAGGCGGGCAGGCTGATCGCTACAGCGACAAGGCATACCGTCACTATTAATTTATTTCGACAAAACCGCCTGAACAATTCCACCCTCCGTGTCGGGAATAAATATATTGAGCGTACCGCTCTCAAATCTGAACTTTACGACGCCGTTCTCATCCGTTTCAACGGGATATATCACGGAACCGTTCTCTTTCCTGGCATATATCCCTTCATAATCTATATCGGTGCCGCTAAGCTCCATGACAAAGCATTTGTTCTCTTCATCAAGGTAATGCCCCAGAACCCTTATGTCTGTCTTATGAGGCTGTGGAGCCGCCTTCTGTCCTTCGATATAAAATACCGCAGGGCAGAGCAGAATGAGGACCATAAGGGCCACCGACATCCACTTGCCGGCCTTGACCAGTGTCGTGTTGGCTATATTCCTGAACAGCAGTACATCCAGTGACTGCGTGTTCGGTGTCTGCTCGCAGGCCGCGAAGACATTTTGAAGAGCTTCGTTCGCTGCTTTTTTATTTATACTGTAGATCTTGTTTCTTCTAAACATCTTCGTCCCCCTTTCTGAGCATTGTTTTCAGCCTGTCTCTGGCTGATATCAGGTATCTCTTGACACTGCTCCTCGAGCACCCCAGCGCCGAGGCTATGTCCTCGAGCTTCATGTCATTGTAATACCGCATGACTACTACCTGTTGCTCATTGAAAGGAAGGGACATTATCGCTTCCTTCAGTCTTGAAGCCTCATCAGCCGTTTCCGTCACGTCCTCCGGGTTATGATCTATGTATTCATCGCTGATGAGTTCAAGAAGTTCGGGGTTGTTCTCTCCGTATTCCTGCCGGTTCTTACGCTCCATGTCGTAACAGACCCGGAAACAGATCTGATTGAGCCAGGCCACAAACAGGGCCGGTTCCTTGATCCCCGTTATGTTTCTCAGCGCCAGGATGTATGTTTCCTGCAGGGCATCCTGCGCCAGATTGGTATCTCTCAAATAATGTGCTGCGTAATTATATGTATGCTGATATGTTATGGCATACAACTCTGCAAAGGCGTCACTGTTTCCCTTCTGTGCTTTTTGAACCAGCCGCCCGATATACGCATGGTTAAAATCCGCCATTCTTACACCTTGGCAATCCCGTACAGCCTGGCTACCAGTTCTCTGAAGTCTTTAAGATTTTCGTTCTCATTGAGGACCTTTGCGATCCTGATCCTTAACTCATATCCGGCAGAAGCCTTGTTATACAGGCCTATCTCCTTCAAAAGTCCCTGCTCGAACCTGACCATCTTATCATCTGAACAGTTTTCTATCACCACAAGGAACTCGTTCCCGTTATTTCTCCCGACAAATCCGTAATATGCACTTACGCGTTCGATCATGGATGAAAACTCCTTGAGGGCTACATTCCCGCTCGATCTTCCCTTTGTACGGTTGATCTCGTCAAGGTTATCGATCTTAACAAGTGCGCATCCCAGCTTTGAAATATCATGGTCCCCATCATACTTCTCGAATATCTGGTCACAGGAAAACCTGTTTGGTATACCCGTGAGCGTATCCACATATACGGCCCTTTTGAGGACATGATCATGGACTATATGTCCTTCAAGGAGCCGAAAATCCATGATTATGCATGCCACGCTGTAGAGCATGAAGGCCCACAGAAAGACACATATGGTCAGAAGCACCTTATTGGAAAAAACACTTGTTCTGAGACTGTCATCCAAAAAGATAAAAAGAAAAAAACAGACCGCAAATATCACAAGAAGTGCGAGCTGAACGAATTTGAACATTTTGTAGCTTTTGAAATAATCATCTCTCATTACTGTCTTCCCCGAAATACACGGATTACTGTTGAAAAATCAAAGAAAATCACGAATTTCATTATATACCCTGCGGCATGAAAAATAAAGTTTTTTGAACCTTTTTGACCCTTGTTGTTGTCATAATAGTTGAAGGGTAATAGAATAAGTGTACCAGTTTGTTTTACTTAAGACAGTTAAGAGAGGTATATTATGACCGCAGCACGTAAAATAACCGTAAATGTACTTGCAACAATAGCTTTTATCGCATTATTCCTTCTTCTTGTCATAGGTTTTATGACCACGGAAACAAATGCCGTGCAGACGGAAAGTGCAGCTGCTTCAAGCGGGGACTATGTATTCTTTATAGTACAGAACAATGACGTTCCGCTTGCTGCCGCTCCCAAAACGGATCTTTCTACATATATCCTGTGGATCGGCCTTGCTTCATTTGTCATCTTCATGCTCTTTGTATATACCGCATGGTATATGACCATCCAGAATAACATCCGGGAGCTCACGAGCAAGATGTCCCCCTTTGAACGTAAGGCTTTCAGGGTGGGGGCCGGATTTTTCCACCCGGTAAGATGCCGTCAGCTGGCAAGAGAAGCCGAGGATACCGTTGCTTCCATGTATATCAACAGTTACCTGTAACAGCTGATCTTTGAATTTTTTGTATAATAAACAAGGCAGAGGATCTCTCCCCTGCCTTAATTTTTATCTGCCCGGGCTGCGCCTTCTATTCTTCGGCATCTTCCCCGGTCACCTCTTCTGTCTCTTCGCCTGCATCAGCTTCTGCTTCGGCATCGAGAACATCCTCTGCTGCATCTTCTTCAAGATCTGCATCCTCAATATCGGATTCTTCGTCAATGTCGATCTCTTCATATTCGGCCTTGGGCTCCTCTTCCTTCTCTACAACGAGACTGTCGGGAAGGGATGTGTCAAGGAGTACGTTACGGTAATGCTTCATACCCGTACCTGCCGGTATGAGTTTACCTATGATGACATTCTCCTTAAGACCTATAAGAGGATCGACCTTACCCTTGATGGCTGCCTCGGTCAGGACCCTGGTGGTCTCCTGGAACGATGCAGCTGACAGGAAGGAACTCGTAGCAAGGCTGGCCTTGGTGATACCCAGCATTACCTGCTTGGCCTCGACCGTCTTCTTGCCTTCAGCGGCAAGTGCCTCATTGATATCCTCAAGCTCGAGTGCATCTACAAGGGATCCCGGAAGCAGATCCGAATCACCCTCGTCCTCAACACGGACTTTCTTGAGCATCTGACGTACTATGACCTCAATATGCTTGTCGTTGATCTCAACACCCTGGAGCCTGTAAACCCTCTGGACCTCACGCAGCATGTAATCCTGTGCGGAACGGACGCCCTTGATCTTTAATATGTCATGAGGGTTGACGGATCCGTCGGTAAGTTCATCACCGGCCTGGATATCCACGCCTTCCTCGGTTATGTTGGTACGTGACCCGTAAGGGATCAGGTAAGTCTTGGTCTCACCTGTCTCGTCGTTTGTTACAACGACCTCACGCTTCTTCTTGGTATCCTGAAGGACCGCATGTCCGGAAATCTCGGAAATGATGGCAAGTCCCTTGGGCTTACGTGCCTCAAAAAGCTCCTCGACACGAGGAAGACCCTGTGTGATATCATCTCCGGCAACACCACCGGTATGGAATGTTCTCATTGTAAGCTGTGTACCGGGCTCACCGATCGACTGGGCTGCGATGATACCAACGGCCTCTCCGACCTGGACCATCTCACCGGTCGCCATGTTGGCACCGTAGCACTTCGAACATATACCGTTATGACACTTACATGTCAGGATGGTACGGATCTTGATACCGGTCTTCGATTCGGCTACAGGAACGCCTTCGCGGTCCACGCCGTTCTTTAAGACTGCCTCCACACGTCTGGGAGTGATCATATGGTTCTTCTTTACAAGTACGTTGCCGTCCTTGTCGCATATATCTTCCGCAGCATATCTTCCGAGTATCCTGTCGCGGAGTGTTTCAATGACTTCCTTGCCGTTTGTAAAGGCTCTTACATCCATGCCCGGTATCTCGGCACGTTTTACGGAACAATCCTGCTCCCTGATGATGAGCTCCTGGGAGATATCTACAAGACGTCTTGTGAGATATCCGCTGTCCGCCGTTCTGAGGGCTGTATCCGACAGACCCTTACGGGCGCCGTGCGCTGACATGAAGTACTCCAGAACGTCAAGACCTTCACGGAAGTTCGACTTGATCGGCAGCTCAATGGTCTTACCTGTCGTATCAGCCATCAGTCCTCTCATTCCGGCAAGCTGTTTGATCTGTTTGTTCGATCCACGGGCACCGGAGTCGGCCATCATGTAAATGTTGTTGTACTTGTCAAGTCCGTCTATAAGCTCTTTTGTTATGCTCTCATCGGTAGCCTTCCACGTATTGATGACACCGTCATGACGCTCTTCCTCGGTAATAAGACCACGCTTGAAGTTACGTGTGATCTTTTCAACCTTGAGCTGGGCATCATCAAGCATCTCCTGCTTGGCTGCGGGCACGGTCATGTCGGAGATGGAAACCGTCATTGCTGCCTGGGTTGAATACTTGTAGCCCATCGCCTTGATATCATCGAGAACCTCGGCCGTCTTGGTGGCGCCGTGATTGTTGATGACTTTTTCAAGAATGCTCTTCAGGTGGCCTTTTCCTACATGGAAATCAACTTCAAGCGCAAGCGCGTTCTTGGGATCTTCTCTGTCGACAAATCCCAGATCCTGGGGAAGTATCTCGTTAAAGATAAGACGTCCCAGTGTAGTCTTGATCACGCCGGAGATCTCTGTTCCGTTGGCAAGCACCTTCTTACGGCATACGTTTATGGGCTGGTGAAGGGTTATCTCATGGTTTTCATAGGCAAGTATGGCCTGGTTCATGGAATTGAAATATCTTCCAAGGATATCAACCATCTCGCATACGATCCACCTGTCACGCTCGGGATCGATATTTACCCTTATTATGCTGTCGCGCTCAAGCGGTGTATCCTTGATGCCGGCAGGATCCTTGCCTGCCTTGACCGCCTTTGCCTTGGCATCCTGATAATCGAAAAATGCTTTCTCGGCGGCTTCGACAAATGAAGCACGGATACGTTCTTTCTCCTGAGCGTCTTCCTTCTTATCGGATTCGTTGAGTTCCTTTATCCTTGCCTTGGCAGCCTTGGCTTCCTCTTCCGTTGCCGGGAAGCTTGCCACGCTCTGGCCCGTAAAATCGGGATCCTTTGACAGGTCTCTCCTCTTTTCCATCGTAAGATAATAAATACCAAGGACCATATCCTGGGATGGTACGGCAACAGGGCCTCCATCCGAAGGCTTCAAGAGGTTGTTGGGCGAAAGGAGAAGGAATCTGCACTCCGCCTGGGCCTCAACCGAAAGGGGAAGATGTACTGCCATCTGGTCACCGTCGAAGTCGGCGTTGAATGCCGTACATACAAGGGGATGCAGTTTAATGGCCTTACCTTCTACAAGAATCGGTTCAAAAGCCTGAATACCAAGTCTGTGAAGTGTTGGTGCACGGTTGAGCATTACAGGATGTTCCTTGATAACATCCTCAAGCACATCCCATACCTCAGGGCGCAGACGCTCCACCATCTTCTTGGCATTCTTGATATTGTGGGCGGACTTGTTGGCAACAAGCTCCTTCATAACGAAAGGCTTGAAGAGCTCTATAGCCATCTCCTTGGGAAGTCCGCACTGGTATATCTTAAGTTCCGGGCCGACAACTATGACCGAACGGCCTGAATAGTCGACACGCTTTCCGAGAAGGTTCTGACGGAAACGGCCCGACTTACCCTTGAGCATGTCTGACAGGGACTTAAGAGGCCTGTTTCCGGGGCCTGTTACGGGACGTCCGCGACGGCCGTTGTCTATAAGCGCATCAACAGCTTCCTGGAGCATTCTCTTCTCGTTACGTACGATGATATCGGGAGCTCCAAGCTCAAGGAGCCTCTTCAGACGGTTGTTTCTGTTGATTATCCTTCTGTACAGATCATTAAGATCCGATGTGGCAAATCTTCCGCCATCAAGCTGGACCATAGGACGAAGATCGGGCGGGATGACCGGGATAACATCCATTATCATCCATTCGGGCTTGTTTCCGGATTCGCGGAACGCCTCCACAACCTCCAGCCTCTTTATGATCTTGGCCTTCTTCTGACCCGTTGCATCCTCAAACTGGCTCTTGAGCTCTTCTGCCTCGGCATCGAGATCTATGGCCATCAGAAGCTCCTTGATGGCTTCGGCACCCATACCGACACGGAACTTGCCGTAGCCGTATTCTTCATATTCCTTCTGGTACTCGGCCTCTGTCAGGACCTGCTTGTACTTAAGGTCGGTCCCCATGGGATCGAGTACTATATAGTTGGCAAAATACAGGACCTTCTCAAGTGTTCTGGGCGAAAGGTCGAGTATCAGTCCCATACGGCTGGGTATACCCTTGAAATACCATATATGGGATACGGGAGCCGCAAGCTCGATATGACCCATACGCTCACGTCTTACATTTGCCTTTGTGACCTCAACTCCGCAGCGGTCACATATAACGCCTTTATATCTGATCTTCTTGTATTTTCCGCAGTGACACTCCCAGTCCTTTGAAGGTCCGAATATCCTCTCACAGAAAAGACCGTCCTTCTCGGGTTTGAGCGTTCTGTAGTTGATAGTCTCGGGCTTTCTTACCTCTCCTCTTGACCACTCCTTGATCTTTTCCGGTGATGCAAGACCTATGCGGATCGCATCAAAGGTTAAGGGCTCGTAAGCTTCTTTGTTATGTTCTGCCATTTTTTACTCCTTTACCATATTCTAGAGACTGGCTAAATCATTCCTCAGTATCGTCGTAACTGTCTTCAAAATCCTCATCTGCATCATATGCATCTTCAGATCCATCCTCGACATCAACAAGCTCTCCGCTGTCGGCATCAAATTCCTGTGTGCCGTATCCGCTCTTTGCGAAGTTCTCATCCCTGCGGTAATCCTTGAAATCACCCTCGAGAACAGAGCGCATATCGGTCTCGCCGTAATCAACGGTTTCCTTGATCTCTACTTCGGTATTGTCATCTTTAAGAACCCTCACATCAAGACCCAGAGACTGGAGCTCTTTGAGAAGGACCTTGAAGGATTCTGGTATTCCGCCCTCGGGAATGTTGTCACCCTTGATGATCGCTTCGTATGTCTTGACACGTCCGATAACATCATCCGACTTGACAGTCAGTATCTCCTGCAGGGTATATGACGCACCATATGCTTCAAGCGCCCACACTTCCATCTCACCGAAACGCTGTCCGCCGAACTGGGCCTTACCGCCGAGAGGCTGCTGTGTAACAAGTGAGTACGGTCCCGTGGAACGTGCATGTATCTTATCATCTACCAGATGGTGGAGCTTGAGGTAGTGCATGTGACCGATAGTTACCGGACTGTCAAAATATTCTCCGGTACGTCCGTCACGAAGCCTTACCTTACCGTCTCTGGAAATGGGAACTCCCTTCCATACGGTCCTGTGATCCCTGTTCTCTGACAGGTATTCAAAAACTTCGGGAAGGAGCTCGTCCTTATGGAGGCTTTCAAAAGTAACTGCTGATTTATCCTTGGCCTCCTTGGCATCAAATGGAAGATTGACATAATCGTTTGCCAGATCGAGCGTATCCATGATGTCATCTTCATCCGCACCGTCAAATACGGGTGTGGAGATGTTAAAGCCCAGTGCCTTGGCCGCAAGAGACAGATGTATCTCAAGGACCTGTCCGATATTCATACGCGAAGGAACGCCAAGAGGATTAAGGACTATATCCACGGGACGTCCGTTCGGAAGATAGGGCATATCCTCGATGGGGAGCACGCGGGAAACAACACCCTTGTTACCATGACGGCCGGCCATCTTGTCACCCACAGAGATCTTTCTCTTCTGAGCTATGTATATCCTGACGGACTTGTTCACTCCGGGCGGGAGCTCATCTCCGTTCTCTCTGGTAAATACCTTGGCGTCAACGATGATACCGTATTCACCATGGGGAACCTTGAGGGATGTATCCCTGACCTCACGGGCCTTTTCACCGAAGATCGCACGCAGGAGCCTTTCTTCTGCTGTAAGCTCTGTCTCTCCCTTAGGGGTTACCTTGCCCACAAGGATATCACCGGCTCTGACTTCGGCACCTATACGGATGATACCGTTCTCGTCAAGATCCTTAAGGGCATCTTCACCGACGCCGGGAACGTCCCTTGTTATCTCTTCGGGACCGAGCTTGGTATCCCTTGCTTCTGCTTCGTGTTCCTCAATATGTACGGAAGTATATACATCCTCCTGAACAAGTCTCTCCGACAGAAGGACTGCATCCTCGTAATTGTATCCTTCCCAGGTCATGAAAGCTATGAGAGGGTTCTTACCGAGTGCCATCTCACCGTTTGATGTCGAAGGGCCGTCAGCAATGACCTGTCCGGCTTCGATATGATCGCCCTTGTCCACGATAGGCTTCTGGTTATAGCAGTTGGACTGGTTGGAGCGAAGGAACTTGGTAAGGCGGTATGTTTCAACTGTCTTGTCATCATTCCTGACAACTATCTCATCCGAAACGGAGCTTATTACCGTTCCGCTCTTCCTGGCTATTACGCACACACCCGAGTCAACGGCGGCCTTGGGCTCCATACCTGTTCCTATGACAGGAGCCTCCGTCTTGAGAAGGGGAACCGCCTGACGCTGCATGTTGGAACCCATGAGGGCACGGTTTGCATCGTCGTTCTCAAGGAAGGGGATAAGGGCTGTAGCAACCGAGAACACCATCTTGGGTGATACATCCATGAACTCAAACATGGACTTGTCATACTCCTGTGTCTCGTCACGGAAACGGCCCGAAACGTTGTTCTTTACAAAATGTCCCTCATCATCGAGAGGTTCGTTAGCCTGGGCTACATGATAGTTATCTTCCTCATCAGCCGTCATATATACGACCTCATCCGTAACAACCGGGTTGTCCGGATCGGTATGATCGATCTTCCTGTAAGGAGCCTCGACAAAACCATACTCATTGATCCTTGCATAGCAGGCAAGGGAGTTGATCAGTCCTATGTTGGGTCCTTCCGGTGTCTCTATGGGACACATTCTTCCGTAATGCGAATAATGGACATCTCTGACCTCAAATCCCGCACGGTCTCTTGACAGACCTCCGGGACCGAGCGCGGACAACCTTCTCTTATGCGTAAGCTCACCAAGAGGATTGTTCTGGTCCATGAACTGCGACAGCTGGGATGATCCGAAGAACTCCTTGACCGCAGCCGTAACAGGCTTGATATTGATAAGCTGCTGGGGGGATATACCCTCAAGATCCTGTGTGGTCATCCTTTCGCGGACAACTCTTTCAAGCCTTGAAAGTCCGATCCTGTACTGGTTCTGGAGCAGCTCACCGACCGCACGGATACGGCGGTTTCCGAGATGATCGATATCATCATCATTACCGATACCGTATTCGAGATGCATATTATAGTTAATGGAAGCAAATATATCTTCGTGGGTGATGTGCTTGGGTATAAGAGCATGAACGGATTCGGAGATCGCTTCGGCAAGCGCCTCTGAATTTCCCGAATACTCGGCAAGCAGAGCCTGAAGGGCCGGATAATAAACAAGCTCCGTTATCCCCAGCTCCTTGGGATCGCAGTCTACAAAACTCGTGATGTCCACCATCATATTGGAAAGGACTCTCACGTTACGCTCTTCACACTGAATGACAACATAAGGAACGGCTGCATTCTGTATCCTGTCCGCAAGCTCGATCGAAACCACAGTCCCTGCCTCCGCAAGGATCTCTCCGGTGTTGGGATCAATAACGTCCTCTGCAAGGACCCTGTTCCTGATCCGGTTCCGAAGCATTAACTTCTTATTAAATTTATATCTTCCAACCTTTGCGAGATCATATCTCCTCGGGTCAAAGAACATGGCGTTGATAAGGCTCTCGGCACTCTCCACGGCCAGGGGCTCACCCGGACGGATCTTCTTATAAAGTTCAAGAAGTCCTTCCTGATAATTTGTGGCAACGTCCTTGCCGAAGGAAGCCATGATCTTGGGTTCATCACCAAAGAGATCGAGTATCTCCTGATTGGTACCAAGTCCAAGGGAACGCAAAAGAACCGTAACGGGAACTTTTCTCGTACGGTCTACACGCACAAAGAAAACATCATTGGAATCGGTCTCGTATTCCAACCATGCTCCTCTGTTGGGGATCACTGTACATGAGTACAGCTTCTTTCCGAATTTATCATGGGTTATTCCGTAGTAGATACCGGGGGAACGAACAAGCTGGCTGACGATAACACGTTCCGCGCCATTGATAACGAATGTACCGGTTGCTGTCATCAGAGGAAGATCGCCCATAAAGATCTCGTGCTCGATGATCTTGTCATCCGTCTTGTTGTACAGACGTACACGGACTTTGAGGGGAGCCGCATATGTAGCGTCTCTTTCCTTACATTCCTCGATAGAATACTTGACATCCTCTTCACAGAGCTTAAAATCGATAAACTCAAGGCTCAGCTGACCGCTGTAGTCCATGATCGGAGAGATGTCTGCAAAGACTTCCTTCAGACCTTCATCCAGAAACCATTGGTAAGAATTCTTCTGAACCTCAATGAGATTCGGCATTTCGAGAACCTCTTTCTGCCTCGAGAAGCTCATTCTCGTGCTCTTGCCAACTGTAACCGGACGTATCCTGTTCTTTTCCATTGACGCATTCACCCCGTTCTTCTATATGTATTTCATCTGCCACACGCACTTGTGGTCCGTTGCCCGCAAACCCCTATATTTAGCGGTTTTTCGGGCAAAAACAGGCACAAAAAGAGCCTGTGAAACCGCAATAGCGCATCATCCATGGTATCACAAGCTCTTTTATGAGTCAAGAAAAAATTTTCTGTCTGTTTTAAGATTTTTCTTACTTTAATGTAACCTTGGCACCTTCAGCCTCAAGCTTAGCCTTGAGATCATCAGCCTCTTCCTTGGAAGCGCCTTCCTTGAGTACCTTGGGAGCGGAATCAACAAGATCCTTTGCCTCTTTAAGGCCGAGACCTGTTGCTTCACGTACAACCTTGATGACCTTAACCTTGTTGGGACCTACTTCGGTAAGTTCAACATCAAACTCGGTCTTCTCTTCTGCTGCTGCACCACCGTCGCCTGCGCCTGCTGCTGCTACAACAACGCCTGCTGCTGCAGATACGCCAAACTCTTCCTCACAAGCCTTAACAAGATCGTTAAGTTCCATAACAGATAACTCTTTAATAGCATCGATAAATTCTGCTGTTGTCATTTTTGCCATTTTATTTTCCTCCTGATATTCTACTGATCATTACTCTTCTGCAGGTGCTGCTTCTTCTGCAGCTGCTGCTTCCTCGACAGGTGCTGCCTCTTCTGCAGCTGCCTCAGCTGTCTCTGCTGCGGGTGCTTCCTCTGCAGCTGCGGGGGCTGCTTCTCCTCCTGCCTCTGCGATCTGCTTGATCACACGTGCAAAGTTTGCAACAGGAGACTGGAGTGATCCGAGAAGTCTTGAGAGAAGCTCTTCTCTTGAAGGGATCTTAGCAACTTCTGCGATAGCCTTTGCATCATAAAGCACGCCTTCTATCACACCTGCCTTGAGCTCAAGCTTGGGAGCTTCTTTGGCAAACTTGACTATGACACGTGCAGGTGCCGTTGCATCTTCCTTGGATACAGCAATGGCACTGGGTCCCTCAAGATGCTCACACAGAGCCTCCATATCGGTTCCCTTGAAAGCAAAGTTCATCATTGTGTTCTTGTAAACCTTGTAAGTGATACCGGCCTCACGAAGCTGTCTGCGAAGATTGGTATCCTGCTCAACCGTAAGTCCACGGTAATCTACGAGCACAACACCCTGGGCATCCTTGACGACTTCAGAGATCTCATCAATAACAGGTTTCTTAAGTTCTACCTTGGCCATTTTTTACCTCCTTTACAGATTTTAGATCGATTGAAGACAGATCTTTGGAAAACGAGGTTTTATCAATAATAAAACCCGCTCCGAAGACGGAACGGGCATAATATCATAATGATCGATACTCGTGTTCTCCTCGGCAGGCGAACGGTTCGTTGCTTACGTGTATGATAGTAGGCTCACGCTTTTATCCTGTTTCATAGGATGCTTGCTCGCCCTGCAGTAAGGTCCTCCCGCCTACGACGGGTATTCCTTACAGCAAATACACACCTGCTGTCTTCGGCCGGCCGCTTAAGCGACCTTGACCACTCTACCACAGCGTACCGGTCTTGTCAACGGGATTTTTATTCACGTTGACGAATTCAACTGCCTCATGCATTGGCTATTCCAACCTCCTTGTTCAGCCTCCTGATCTGATCCGAGTGCTTCATCACGACCTCTTCTATATTACCTATATGATCCTTTAATTCAGGTACATTCCACCTCTCATCGGCCAGGATTTCCAGATTATGAACCCTGTCTTCCACTTTATGGATCCTTTCCTGTATCCTGTTTGATTCGCTTTGTACCTCGAAACGCACAGCAAAGAATTCATCTTTAATTTCTGCATCTATATCATCAAGCCTCTTGTCTACGGCTTCGAACCGTTTGTCTATAGCTTCGAATCTCTTGTCTACAGCTTCGAATCCTTTGTCTACAGCTTCGAATCGCTCGTCCATGATCCTGTTGGTTTCCTGAAGCCTGTCGTTGGTTTCCTGAAGCCTGTCGTTGATCTCTTGGATGCTGTCAAGTATTACCTTCGTTTCCTTCTTCATGTCAGATCCTTCCTCTCTGGGTTTCGTGGTCACATTTGCTTTCTTGGTTGTCATATGGCTCCTCCTTTCACCACTGATAAAACCGGTAAGCAGGAGTCCCCTTAAGTATACAAGAATCCTGCTCACTATAAATAAATTGTTAAATGGGAAAGCATAGATTCTTTTAAACTGTCAACAGAAGTGTTTAGATCACGATTCTGAAATTAGAACGGCATTTAGATCATGCCTGAATTTATGCTTAATGAAACTATAGCAAAATATATAGAAGAAAACAATCACAAGATATAGGATGCAGTAAAGCTGTAACTACAAGGACCCTTCCTTCTTCCCTTCCTTCTTCCTTGCCGTCTTCTCTGGCATCGCGAAGGATGTTCTGCTCCTTTATATACTGAAATCTCCACATTTCATTCTTCCTCCCTTTTTTGACGGCAGCATCTATACGCTTTGTCAGATCACTGTCAGTCCTCTCATTCTCAATGTATTTATACAATTTAATAATACTTTCTGGCAAATCCCCACCCTTATATGTGCAATTAAAAAAGATTCTTGTAATACCGTCATTGAATTCAACTGTAGGACCCTCTTCACAACACCCACGAGTTTGCTTATTTCACCGTAGACTTTTGCGGTGTTTTGTACGTATAATTCCCCAAAACGTTGTTCATTATCGTTGTTTTGGGGAGTTATATGATAATATTGACATATATTTCCCCAAATTCTATAATCAAGTAAAGTAACCGGATTGATCCATTCACCCAGGAGGGCCGCCATGATAGGAAGAAAAGACGAAATCGATTATCTGGATCATTTACTGAGCAGCAAAAAGCCCGAATTTTTAGCCTTGTACGGCCGTAGACGTGTTGGAAAAACCTATCTTATCAAAGAATTTTTTAATGACACTTTTTCTTTTTATTCAACAGGTGTACAACAAAGTAATACAAAACAGCAGCTCAGGGCATTCAAAGAATCGCTTGTCAAATACGGTGATCAGGTAAAAAGCATTCCCAAGGATTGGTTTGAGGCTTTTTCACGGCTCGAAAACCTTCTGTCTGAAAAAGGTGTGATCAGGGATTACAGATCCGGGCGCCGCGTCATTTTTCTTGATGAACTACCATGGATGGATACACCCCGATCCGACTTCAAAAGCGCCCTTGAATATTTCTGGAACAGCTGGGCTTCATCACAAAAGGATCTGATACTTATAGTCTGCGGCTCCGCCACTTCGTGGATAATCAATAATATTGTAAAAAATACCGGCGGATTCTATAACCGCATCACCGGGCAGATCCATCTGATGCCTTTTTCTCTCGGTGAATGCGAACAGCTGCTATCCTCAAACGGCCTATCTATGACACGAAAGCAGATTATCATCAGTTATATGATCCTCGGAGGGATCCCATACTATTTGAATTATCTTAGACCGGGACTAAGCCTTGCGCAAAACATCGATATGTTATTCTTCCGCGAAAACAGTCCATTAAGATATGAATATGACCAATTGTTCTCGTCATTATTTACCAATGCCGATAAATACAAGTCAATTATAAAAGAGTTATCAAAACGCAAAAGAGGAGTATTGAGAACAGAACTTGACAACAAAGGTACCATCTCCGGAAAGGAACTGACCAGATGTCTCGAAGACTTGGAGCAAAGCGGGTTTATCAGAAAATATCACGATTATTCCACTCCGAAAAACGGATGCCTCTTCCAGTTGACAGACCCTCTGTGCCTGTTTAGCCTTACACTACTCGAACCGGGAAAAATCTCCTCATGGATGGATTTCATAGAAACGCCGGCATATTATGGCTGGTGCGGTCTCGCATTTGAAAGGATATGCATGCTCCATATCCCCCAGATCAAAAAGGCTCTCGGTATCTCAGGGGTTTCCTGTCAGGTATATTCATGGAAAAGCAAGAAATCCGATCCCGGAGCACAGATAGATCTTCTCATAGAGCGAAAAGACGATGTGATCAACCTGTGTGAAGCTAAATTCACAAATGACAAATATGAACTCGACAAAGAGGAATACAACAAACTGCAAAACAGAATATCAGTTTTCCAACACGAGACAAGAACCGGAAAATCTGTTCACACAACTATGATCACAGTAAGCGGCCTCAAGGCAGGCAAATACTCCGACATCGTACAGAGTATCATCACGGGTGATGAATTATTCAGCCTTTGATCTGCGGCTCTGCAAACTCGTCGTTCTTGATCAGCAAACCGGTTCCTCGCATAATTCGGTTGCTTTTTGCAAAACGGGGCGTATTGCCCCGTTTTGTGTTTACGTTTCGGGGCGTAATGCCCCGTTTTGCTATTGCCAGGGCAGTTACCAAGATGTATAATTCATTTGAGGGCCGGTATAAAATCGGCTTATAACCCAGCAGTAACCCCGTAGAACCCAGAATAAGAGAACCTATGGAAAAGGAAGCAGTTCATGTACAGAGTCTATGAAAAACTGATCCGGGACTGGATAAATAACAGCAACAAAGCCCTGCTGATATACGGTGCCCGCCAGGTCGGAAAAACATATCTTATCCGGGAAATACTAAAGCAGAATAACATAACATTCTGCGAGTATAACCTTATCGAGCGCAACGATATCTTAGGCTTTCTGTCCAATGCCAATTCCGCTTCGGACATATCCGAAAAACTCGCTCTGTACTCGGATGTACCGCTCACAGAAGGAGAATCGGTCATTTTTCTTGATGAGATCCAGCTATATCCGGACATCGTCACAAAGATCAAATTCCTTGTAGATGAGGGAAAATACCGCTACGTGCTCAGTGGCTCCAACCTGGGCGTTGAACTGAAAGGCATACGTTCCGTTCCGGTCGGATATCTTGAATCCCATCAGATGTTCCCAATGAA
This sequence comes from Lachnospiraceae bacterium, assembly GCA_024693225.1. GTDB lineage: Bacteria > Bacillota > Clostridia > Lachnospirales > Lachnospiraceae > UBA2868. The sequence goes on along the minus strand of JAILLI010000115.1, from coordinate 5 downwards.
TTTTA
>JAILLI010000108.1 GCA_024693225.1 Lachnospiraceae bacterium | reverse complement strand
GATATTATAATTAACAAAATTATTTAGGAGATATGATATGAACGATACATATGTTGAGGTGATGGTGGCAAGGAAAAAGCCCCCCATGCTGGGCTTTCTGAAGATACTTTTGTATGGTCTTGCCATCATTTGCTTTTTTATGTCAATGTATATGAACGCACTGCTCCTGGCGGGTGCCGCAATCTTTGCCGCACTGGCCTTTTTTGTACTCCCCAGGCTTGATGTAGAGTATGAGTACCTCTATCTTGACAAGGAGATCACGATCGACAAGATCATGTCCAGGGAAAAGCGCAAGAATGTCTACACCCTTGATCTTAACAAGATGGAGTTCATGGCCAGGGCAAGTTCACATGAGCTCGACAGCTACAGGGCCAGGAACCTGAAGACATATGATTTTACATCGGGAATGGATACATCGCCTGTATATACCATAGTTTACGCCAAGGGCGGGGAGCCTGAGCTTGTCAACATAGAACCCAATGAGGAGATGCTGCGTGCGATCAGGACAGTCTTTCCCCGTAAGGTCATAGATGTTTGATGATGGTCCGACAGGATCATTAATATATATCGCAGTCAGAAGATGAAAAGGAGGAAGAGATGGGACAGATAATTTCGGAAGGAATAACCTTTGATGACGTACTGCTGATACCGGGCTATTCGAATGTAGTAGGCAATCAGGTGGACGTCACCACGTATCTTACCAGGGACATCATGCTTAACATCCCCATGATGAGCGCGGGGATGGACACGGTCACCGAACACCGCATGGCCATCGCCATGGCACGTCAGGGCGGCATCGGCATAATCCACAAGAACATGACCATAGAAGAACAGGCCGACGAGGTCGACAAGGTTAAAAGGTCCGAGAACGGTGTCATAACCGATCCCTTTTCATTATCTCCGGAACATACACTTCAGGATGCGGACGACTTGATGGGCAAATACCGTATCTCCGGCGTTCCCATTACCGAGGGCGGCAAGCTGGTCGGCATCATCACAAACCGCGATCTCAAGTTCGAAACCGATTTTGACCAGAAGATAAGGGACTGCATGACGAGTGAAAATCTCGTTACGGCAAAAGAGGGGACTACCCTTGAGGAGGCCAAGAAGATACTTGCAAAGGCCAGGAAGGAAAAGCTCCCCATCGTTGATGACAACTTCAACCTCAAGGGGCTGATCACCATAAAGGATATAGAAAAGCAGATAAAATACCCCAATTCCGCAAAGGATTCCCAGGGAAGGCTTTTGTGCGGAGCGGGTGTCGGCATAACGGCCAACGTCCTTGAGCGTGTGGAAGCACTTGTCAATGCCAAGGTCGATGTTGTGGTCCTTGACAGTGCCCACGGACATTCCGAGAATGTCTTAAAGTGCGCAAGGATGATAAAGGATGCGTATCCGGATCTGGCTCTGATCGGCGGAAACGTTGCGACCGGAGAGGGAACCAAAGCCCTTATAGATGCGGGATGTGATGCCGTAAAGGTTGGTATAGGACCGGGTTCCATATGTACGACGAGGATAGTCGCCGGTATCGGCGTTCCACAGATATCCGCCATCATGAACTGCTATGATGTGGCAAAGGAGTACGGTATTCCCATCATAGCCGACGGTGGTATCAAGTATTCGGGCGATATGACCAAGGCCATAGCAGCGGGCGCAAATGTCTGCATGATGGGATCGATCTTTGCGGGCTGCGACGAAAGCCCCGGAACCTTCGAACTTTACCAGGGAAGAAAATACAAGGTTTACCGCGGCATGGGGTCCATCTCTGCCATGGAGTGCGGGAGCAAGGACAGGTACTTCCAGCAGAACGCCAAGAAGTTGGTTCCCGAAGGCGTTGAGGGACGTGTTGCCTACAAAGGTACTGTGGAAGATACCGTGTTCCAGCTGATAGGCGGTATCAGGTCCGGTATGGGTTACTGCGGAACTCCCACCATAGAAGATCTCAAGAAGAACGGTAAATTTGTCAAGATCAGTGCGGCTGCCCTCCGCGAGAGCCACCCTCACGATATACATATTACCAAAGAAGCTCCCAACTATTCGGTTGATGAATGAACTGCACACCATCGGCTGATGTCCCGGCCGGGATAGCTGATGGGTTTGTTGCCGGAAAATTATAAATAAAATGATAGAGTATCTGATTAACGATCTAATAATATCACTGCGCAGTAAATGGGCCAGGATCTATCTTATCGGCGCTTTGGCACTGATACTGCTTGCAAACATAGCCGTCATATGTTTCAGGTTCATTTACGGGTCCAACGAAGGGACTTTTTCCTACAATGTCTTCGAATATGCCTCATGGTGCTTTCTGATCCCTTATTACAGCACCATACTGCTTGCGCATATAGCGGTCGGGAGAGAGTATATATACCCCAGGAAGGACGGGAATGTGCTTGAGATCCCGGTACTTGCCGGAAGACCCACAAAGGGAAAGGTGGTATTAAAACCCGTAAAACTTTATCTGGAAAAGCTGCTTCTGACCATACTGCTGGCCTTTGTCTTTTTCGTGGCGGCGGTTGCTTTCCTGTATGTGACCACCCAGCTTTTTCATATCAACGAGGGCATAATACCCTGGATGATCCTGCGGCTCTTTTTGGAAAAAGCAGCCCTTGCGATCCCACTGTGGTTTGCCGGCATATCCTTTGCCGTTATGTTCTTCTTTATATTTGAGAAAAAATGGAAGGCCTATGTGGGCTTTGCGATCGTGACGGTCCTGATCCCGCAGACCATACGTATCCTGTCGCTTGACAGATTCAAGTCGGAAGCGGCAAGGATGATCAGAAGGTATACGATCACCCAGAGCTTTGGACTTGTTCCCTATCCTTCATATCCCGACAGGAGCGTACCCCTCATCGTGGCCATAGGGCTCACCTACGGGTTCATCGCTCTGATCGTCGGACTTGTTATCTATTGTAAAAAGGCAGACAGATGATCCGTTTGTTCAAGGAAGACAAAAGAGCCGCCTTCATTCTGTGGTGCAGCCTCCTGTGGGGCTTTGCGGCCCACGGTATGGCCATGCTCAACAAGTATTCATATCATGACGATGTCCCCCACTTCAACTGGGTCGGCGAAACCTACGGCCTGGGAAGGTGGGCCTTGGGAGCGGCAGGAAGTCTTTCCGAAAAGGTCTTCATGTCCCGCAATTACAGCCTTCCCCTTATAAACGGCCTGCTGACCATAGGGGCTATAGGGGTCATGGTATATATCATCTGCCTGAAGACGGAGATAAACGACAGGGTCCTTATCGCAGCTCTTACGGGCGTCATGGTCTGCTTTCCGGCAGTCACCAACATATTCGGATATGTCTTTACTGCTCCCCATTATTACATAGCATCGATGCTGGGCATCATAGGGGCCTACGTCTTCTACAAAAAGGGCACCATAGTCTCAATGGCGGTATGCATAGTCCTTATGGCGGTTTCCACAGGGGTATACCAGTCCAATATCCCCATAAATCTCATGATACTGCTCATCTTTATGGTATATGAGGTCGTCATCCGGGATATGACCAATAAGGAATACCTGATCCTGGCCCTCAAGAATGCCCTTATATGCGCCCTTTTCATGGCTGTATATTTCGGGGTAAACGCCATCTTTCTGGCCGTGACCGGTCAGGATATGTATGATTACAAGGGAGTGTCGACCTTTGGAGCCACAAGCCCGGCAGGTTACATCTACCGGGTATTTACCGCATATAAGAGGTTTATACGGCCGGCTGACTATATCAACTACAACGGGGTCTCGGCCAACATGTTCCCCTGGAACTTAAAGTACCTGCACATGGTACTTGTCCTCATGGTCCTTGCCCTTATACTGTTTTTCGTCTTTTCATTGAAAAACAGGCGGAAGATGGTGCAGATACTGATACCCGTAGCCGTAAGCCCCCTCTTTTCCTATTTCTTTTATTTTATGGTAGCCGAAGAGGATGCCCACGGAGGCATGGCCTACTGTGAAGTCTTCATGTTCGCTCTTGCTGCATTTTTCATCTGCCGTGTCATGTCCGCAAAAGAAGAGAGAAGATATGTGACGGTACTTGCAAAGGCCTGTGTCGTTATCATGCTGATCATGGCGGCCATGTTCGCCAGATTTGCCAACGTGTGCTATCTGAAGGCGGAGATAATGCAGGCAGAAGCCATCAATTACTACAACAGGCTTATCGCCAGGATAGAGGAGACCGAAGGTTATACAAAAGATACCCCCATCCTCTATGTGGGCCCGAGGAGCAAGAACGATGACACCTTTTCGGGAAACGCCCGCTTTGACCCCATATATCTGCCCCCCTACCAGGGCAATTCGATAATAAATGATTTTTCATGGGAAGAGACCATGAACATGTGGTGCTCTTTTTCACGGGTTGAAGCAACGGAAGATCTGTCAGATACGGAGGAGGTCCGCCAAATGCCCATCTATCCTGCCGCAGGATCTGTCAGGATGGTTAACTCCACACTCGTTGTAAAGTTTGCCGACGAGTGACCTTTCATATTAAAGGTTGAAAAAGAAGTCCCGTTAAGGTACTATTGTTAATATGAGTTTTTCCTTGGATACGATACAATTGCAGGAATTACAGGATGTTTATGCGCAGGTTGCGAACCTGTTTATTTTTTGTGTGGATGAAGCAGGAAAGCGCATGACCGAGATGTCGGGAAATCCCGAAGAGATAGGCAGGGTAGTGTCCCTTCTCGATGAGATGCAGATAAGGGCTGCCATAAACCGCGTCCTCTTTAATTCCGTTGAAGAGCAGGTCATAGAGAATACCGAATATCCCAACATGAAGATAGCCACCGTCGGCGTCAGGGTCGGCGGAAGGGTAGCATTTGCGTGGTTTATATGTGGTATAGGTCCCGATGAGGACCATGAGAATGACATAACCAACTTTGAATCAACGATCCCCCTATACAAGTTCAACGCGGCAGTTGATCTGATCCGTGAGGTCTCAAACAGGATCTACGGTGAGACCTTTATGGCTGCAAATGCCGTGGCTGAAGCGGAAAGGGCAAAAGATTCCACCGAAGAGATGGAAAAGGCCCTGAAAAGGAGCGAGGCCATGACCGGGGTCGTATCACAGCTCGGAAGCGATGAGGCTTTTGAGGTCATAGCCAACAAGGTGCTCGATTACACGGGCAGATATGCGGATATATCCCATGCTTATGTGCTCCGTCCCAACCGTGACGGAAACGGTATAGATATAATAGGCAGCTACGTGGCCCCCGGCCAGTCCCCCCTTGATCCCGTTATAGAGATCATGTCCCAGTCCTTCCTGGGCCAGATAGGGGACCAGACCAAGATAATCTCCTACCGTACCAGGATAGATGAGAAAAACCGTGACTGGCTTGATTCCATAGGCATTTCCGCTGCGGTAGCCATTCCCATCTCCATAAACGGCAAGACGGCCATGTACGCCTTCTATGTTGATGACAAGCTCAACCGCGAGTGGGTCATGGATGAAGTCAAGTTCTTCGGGGATGCGACAAAAGTCATCCAGTCAAGTGCCACCAACCGTATCCAGCGCAATTCCATCACCTCTTCATATAAGTCTCTTGAGACCATACTTGATAACGTTGGTTCGGCCATCTATGTAAGGGATGTCAACAGTTCCAACATCGTCTATGTCAACAGGATGTGCAAGAACACCTTTGAGAAGGAGCTTACCAGCGGGTCCATAGTGGGTCTTTTTGAGGAGATCAGCCGCTATAATACCGCATCGAGCTACCGTGAGGTCAATTACAAGGAACGTAACAGGTGGTATGACGTGACGTCTACCAACATGACCTGGGTCGACGGCCGTAAGGTCGTACTCTATGCGATAATAGACGTAACAGAGAAGAAGCAGTACCAGAGAAAGATAGAGCAGCAGGCCAACAACGACTTCCTGACGGGACTTTACAACAGGATGTGCTGTGAAAGAGATCTGCTCCGCATCGTTGACGAGGCAAAGGAAAGCGGCGGCAAGGGTGCGGTCATATATCTGGACCTTGACGATTTTAAACATATAAATGACGGCCTGGGCCACCAGTACGGCGATGTGCTCTTAAAGGCCATATCCAACAGCCTGCAGCGCATCCACGGTGTTGAGAACACCTGCTACCGTATGGGCGGTGATGAGTTCGTCATCCTTGTCCCCCATACCAGCTATGACAGGTTCGAGGAGATACTTGAAAACATCAGGATAGTCTTCAACAAGCCCTGGTTCTTAAAGGGTGCCGACTACTACTGTACATCCAGTATAGGTGTCGTAACCTTCCCCGATGAAGGGGAGACCGTGCAGGATCTGATACGTAAAGCCGATATCGCCATGTATACCGCAAAGAAGTCGGGCAAGAACAAGCTGGCCCATTATACGGACTCTTCCGATGATGAAGCCTACAGGCGTCTTGACATGGAAAAGAGCATGAGGGCGGCAACAGCCACGGATTACGACCAGTTCGAGGTATACTTCCAGCCCATAGTCGATATCACCAAGCCGGGCAATCCCTGTACGGGTGCCGAGGCCCTTATCAGATGGAACTCTGTTGAGCTTGGCTTCATATCCCCGGCCGATTTTATACCCCTTGCAGAATACCTGGGCCTTATCAATCCCATCGGTCTGCATGTGTTAAAGAAGGCCTGCGAGGCTGTCAAGCACTGGAATGAGAACGGTCATCCCTACTATAAGGTCAATGTCAACCTGTCGGTAGTGCAGCTCATGCAGACTGACATTGTTGAGAGTATAGCGCGGACCATCAACGAGGTGGGAGTGAACCCCCGTAACCTGACTCTTGAGGTTACGGAATCCCTTGCCATCAATGATATGGAACGTATGAAAAAGATACTTGGCGAGATCAAGAAGCTGGGCATACGCATAGCGCTTGATGATTTCGGTACAGGGTATTCGTCCCTTAACCATATTCGTGAGATACCCCTTGATGTCATTAAGGTCGACCAGACTTTTGTCACGGATCTGGCAACGGATCAGTACGCACAGTCCTTCGTCAGGATGATAGGTGAGCTCGCGGATGCACTGGGAGTGCGGGTATGCGTTGAGGGAATAGAGACTGTGGAACAGTTCAGGGCCCTTGAGAACATGAACATCCGTATGGTCCAGGGCTACTATTTCGACAAGCCCATGCCCCAGGAGGATTTCGAAGCCAAGTACCTGGTGTAGGTATGCGGTTATTTTGCGGTTGCAGAACGATGACCATAATACATGAACAGGAGGGAGACATATGGAAAAACTGAGTTTGTTCAGGGAGCTGGATGCGAATTCATACCCGGGAAGGGGTATCGTTATCGGTAGGTCTGCTGACGGGAAATATGCCGTAGCGGCTTATTTTATTATGGGCAGAAGTTCCAATTCGAGAAATCGTGTATTCGTGGAAGACGGTGACGGAATCAGGACAAAGGCCTATGATGAGAGCAAGGTCGAGGATCCGTCGCTTATCATATATGCACCGGTCAAGGTGCTTGGAAGCAGCACAATAATCACCAACGGCGACCAGACGGATACGGTATATGACGGACTTAAGGAGGGCAAGACCTTTGAGCAGTCCCTGCGGACCCGGGAGTTCGAGCCCGATGCACCCAATTATACACCCCGTATCTCCGGCATCATGGATGTTGAGAACGGAAAGTTTTCCTATTCCCTCTCGATCTTAAAGAGCGATAACGGTAACCCCGAGGAGTGCAACCGCTTTACTTTCTCCTATGACAGCCCGCTTGCAGGAGAAGGCCACTTCATCCACACATACATGAAGGACGGCAATCCGCTTCCTTCCTTTGAAGGAGAGCCCAAGCTGGTGAGCATAGAGGG
>JAILLI010000019.1 GCA_024693225.1 Lachnospiraceae bacterium | reverse complement strand
TCGTACAGCTCCTGGTACTTGAGCGCCGATACCTGCCAGGAGAAGTCCGCTGCCATGGCCCGGTCGACCATCTTGTTCCATTCACGCTTCTTGTCGTAGTAGATACGCTCTGCGTTCCTGATACAGCCGAGCATCTCATGGGCATTGTAGTTCATGAACGAGAAGCCTGTTCCCTTGCTCTCGTATTCATTGTAGGGCTCAACGGTATCCTTGAGGCCGCCGGTCTCGCGGACTATGGGAAGGGTTCCGTAATGAAGCGCCATGAGCTGACTAAGACCGCAGGGTTCAAAGAGTGAAGGCATCAGGAATGCATCGCTCGCAGCATATATCTTATGTGAAAGGGCTTCCGAGTAATATATGTTCGCTGAAACCTTGTTTGCATACTTCCAGTCAAAATGCCTGAACATGTTCTCGTAGCGTTCCTCACCGGTTCCGAGAATGACTATCTGAACATTGTCCTGGCACAGTTCATCCATTATGTAGGCGATAAGATCGAAGCCTTTCTGGTCGGTCAGACGGCTCACGATACCGATCATCATCTTCTTCTCGTCCTTGTCAAGACCCAGCTCTTCCTGCAGGGCAAGCTTGTTCTTGACCTTTTCCTTGCGAAAATCCTTGGCATTGTAAGGTTTGACTATGAACTTGTCTGTCATCGGATTATATTCGTCATAGTCTATCCCGTTAACGATACCGCGCAGGTCATTGGCTCTGGCACGGAGCAGGCCGTCAAGGCCCTCACCGTAGAAGGGCATCTTGATCTCTTCCGCATAGGTTTTGGATACCGTTGTGATGGCATCGGCAAAGACCAGGCCTCCCTTAAGGAGGTTACCGTCCTTGTATGCCTCAAGCTTGTCAGGTGTGAAGAAATAATCGGGAAGTCCCGAAAGCGTCCTCACGGTCTCAACGTCCCAGACACCCTGGAACTTGAGATTGTGGATGGTCATTACAGACTTCATGTTCCTGAAAAACTCTCCATCATGGAACCTCTCCTTCAGGAATACGGGAATAAGACCCGTCTGCCAGTCATGGCAGTGAACGACATCCGGCTGAAAGCCTATAACCGGCAGTACCGACAGTACAGCCTTGGAGAAAAAGATGAACTTCTCAAGATCCCAGAGAAGATCCCCGTAGGGCTTTGCGCCCGAGAAGTAGAATTCGTTATCGATAAAGTAGAATATGACCCCGTCATACTCCATTTTGAATATGCCGACATACTTGTTGTCGTTGCCTATGTCCATGTAGAAATTGTCGATATATTCCATCCTGTCCGTATATTCTCTTGACATGCACAGGTACTTGGGGATTATGACACGGACATCAAAATATCTTTTGTCAAAACACTTGGGAAGAGATCCGACAACATCGGCAAGTCCGCCTGTCTTGATAAAGGGTACACATTCCGATGCTGCAAATAATATTTTCTTCATGGCAACCTCCTGCGTCAAAAATACCAACGCATTTATTATACAAAAAACCCGGGCTCAATTCAATCAGAGCCCGACTTTTTCGATATCATGGGTCGATTTGTACTCGTCCACCACGTTCTTCTTGACGCGGGCGCCGAAATAGGACATGGAGAAGATCGTCGGATTTGAAAAATCATATGAACAGCTGCCGTCATCATCAAGGACCAGGTTGGAAAACCGGACGGCTGCTTTCGCGGTGCATGTCGTACCGTCCGCCTGGGAGATGACGACATCATAGAGTATGTCCAGATCGTTGTATGAAAGACCCAGTTCACCCCTCTTTTCGGGGAATACTGTCTTGAAATAGGCAGAGTCGAAGCTGCAGCTGTCATAGACAAAGGTCGCTTTTCTGTTGATATATACAGGCACAAGATTGGCCTCGCAAAAGACCCTGACCCCGTATTCATTGGCATCCCTGAAGGCATTGAGGCCCGCATCGACGGCTTTTGCCACTATTCCGGGCGGAAGCTCTGATGCGCTCGATATATACCTTTCCCCCACTGAAACACTATAATCCTTCACGCATTCATCTGCAGGTACATCCACAGTATAACCCGTGGCGCGGCACAGGTTTTCATCAAAATATGCCCGTACGCTGACCGTATCTCCTTCTGAATAGAATTCCTTGGGATCAACGATGGCAAACCTGAGTTTCTTTATGAAGGGGTGACTGCTCTTGTTCTCTACGGATACGCTTATCTCCGGCGAGATTCCCGAAACATCCACATCGAGGTCGGCAAATACCTCATCGACCGATACCCTCTTCAGCTCCTGAAGACCTTCCACAGTCACCTCACATGACTGGGCAGTGACATCAATCTTGAGCTTTTTGGCAAGTTCCTCATCATAGGAGGCTATGATCTTTATGGTCTGCCCGTTGGAAAGGCCGTTCCCGTTCGGGGTCATAAAAGAAAGGCTCTGTCTGAAGGCCGCAAAATCAGTATCATCCAGTTCATGAACGTGGAACATCTGGTCTTCATAGGAAGATCTGACTTCCTTGAGAAGGCTGTCGATCTTGTCCTCATCGCCATCAACGGTCGCTATGCCGTCACTATCGAAACCCGAGATCTCGATCCTGGCCAGAGTCGACAGATCAACCGTAGCATATGGAAGTGATATCTGTGCACGCAGCACAATGAATGCGCACATTGCGAGGATCATCAGAAATATAAAAAATATGATTATGCGCTTTCTTCTCCTCGCCCTTCGTCTAAGATATTTTCTGTTTTCCCTTAAGTTCTTTTGCATTTTCCCTCACCGCATCCGTTATGGAGCTGCCGGCAAGCATCCTTGCAAGCTCCTCCACGGACTCATCATATGACAATCTATGTACTTTCGTACTCGTATGCGCCCCTTCTGCGCTTTTTTCGATCAGAAAATGAGTTGTAGCATGACTGGCTATCTGCGGAAGATGTGTGACCGCTATCACCTGATGATGGGCCGAAATATCCGTCATCCTGTCGGCAACCAGCTGGGCCGTCTTTCCGCTGATACCCGTGTCTATCTCATCAAATATAAGGGTCCTTATACCGTCACGCTTTGCAAGAACGGATTTAAGGGCCAGCATTATCCTGGACAGCTCACCGCCCGACGCAACATCGGTCAGTGGCTTTAAGTCTTCTCCCGGATTGGTCGATATCAGGAATTCGACATCATCAAAGCCTTCACGGGATATCCTGTCCGGATTCGAGCTTACCGATATCTCAAATCTGGCATCAAGAAAGTTCAGACCCTTAAGAGCATCAGCAAGCTCCTTTTGGAGAACGCCTGCTTCTTTATGTCTTATGGCCGACAGGTCTTTGCATACATCAAGAGCCTCGTTATATAACTGCTGTTTTCTTTGCTTAAGTCCTTCCAGATAGGTCTCGTAATCGGACAGCCTGTCTATCCTTGACCGTTCCTCTTCAAGTCTTGCCTTGATGGCCTCTATTGTCTGCCCGTACTTCATCTTGAGCTTGTTGATGGTATCCAGCCTGTCGCTTACTCTTGCAAAATCCTCCGGGGAAAAGTCAAGCGTCTCCTCATATGCCGAAAGGCTCCTTATGCAGTCCCCCAACAGGTCCTCGGCCGCGATCAGCTGGTCATATAAAGGCCTTGCACCGTCATCAAGTCCGACAACTTCCCTTACGGATGACAGAGCATATCCCAGCATGCCAGACGCACACTCCCCGTCAGACGAGAGGGCATTTCGGACTCCGGATAATATTTCGGCTATTCTCCTGGAATTATTCATCCTTGTAAAATCTTTTTCCAGGATCTCATCCTCTCCCGGGCTCAGCCGGGAGGTTTCTATCTCATTTACGACAAATGATGCGTAATCAAGCTCGGATGCCGCCGACTCTCCTGATGATGATGCCTTGTCGTACTCCGCTTCCACCTGCCGGTAGCTGTCATAGGCTTTTGTAAGTTTACATAACTTCTCCGCGAAGTCTTCGCCGCAGAAGCTGTCAAGTATTGGCCTGTGGTTTTTCTTCTGGAAGAGGGACTGGTGTTCGTGCTGTCCGTGTATGTCTATGAGAAGGGCGGCGATCTCCCGTATCAGGCCTGCCGGAACTGTCTCGGCGTTGGCCCGGCAGGATGTCTTTCCATTTATTATCCTTCTTTGCAGGATGACCTGGTTATCAGTTGACATAACTCCAAGCTTTTCCAGCTCCTGTGCCGTCTCTTTGTCATCGACGGAAAAGACCAGCTCGCACAGGGCATATTCACTGTCATCCCTAACCACATCCTTTGGCATCCTCGAACCCAGAGCAAAATTCACGGCATCGATTATTATCGACTTGCCGGCCCCGGTCTCGCCCGTGAGTATGTTAAGTCCGTCAGTGAACTCGATCTCGACATCATCTATAAGGGCTATGTTTTTGACGTGTAAGCTTTGAAGCATTCATTCTCCTCAATGTATCGATAACGTCAGTTATTGGAGACCAGATGGTCTATCTCATTCATAACATCCGTTACATCTTCACAGGAACGTATTGCACACATTATGGTATCATCGCCGGCTATACAGCCGACCATCTTGGGGATGGAAAGGGCATCTATGGCAGCGGCGACGGCCATTGCCATACCGGAAACGGTCTTGATGACAAGTATGTTGGATGCAGCTTCCATAGACACGAAGCCTGCCGCGAGTATCCCCACCAGCCTGTCGGGTCCGAAGGATTCCTTTGAAGCTGCCGGTGCGTAGCACTGCCTGCCCGAAGATGACGGAACCTTTTTCAGGTTTAACTGTCTGATATCCCTTGAAACCGTAGCCTGGGTAACGTTGAATCCGGCTCCGGCAAGAAGACGGGACAGCTCCTCCTGTGTCTCCACCTCAGTCCGGGAGATTATCTCCATGATCTTCTGGTGTCTGTAATTCTTCATAATATCTCCTGTTATTCGAATGTGGCCCGTGACAGAAGCTCTAGCTTCCCATCTTGCGGGAGAGCACTTCGAGAAAGCTTTCCTTGTTGAGCTTAATCAGCTTGATGGAGGCCTCCGACTTCCTGATGATGACCTCGTCATCCGGACAAAGGGACAGATCACCGCCCCCGTCGAAGTAAACTCCTGCCCTGAGCCCGCGTCTGTGTCCGGTATCCTCCATCCGGATGACTATAACATCATCAGCGGATAGTACCACGGACCTGCTCACAACCTTAAGCGGGCATATGGGAGTTATGACTATCATCGATGATCCGGGCTCGACTATAGGGCCGCCTGCCGACATGTTGTATGCGGTACTTCCCGTAGGGGTTGCTACAATGACACCGTCACCGGATATGGTGGTAAGATAGGTCCCGTTGACTTCTATACAGAAGTTTCCCACCCTGGAGCCCGGCATCCTGACCACTATATCATTGACCGCACCAAAGCATCCGCATTCCTTCCCATTGATAACGGGCGTTCCGGAAATCATCATCCGGTCTGTTATCGAATGTTCATCCCTTATCAGTCTGTCCAAAGCAGGTGTGATCTTTTCTCTGTCAACCTCTGCCAGATAACCCAGGTGACCCAGATTGACCCCGATCATTGGTATGGCTTTTGCCGCCAGTATGCCGGCCGACTGAATGAAGGTACCGTCGCCTCCAAGCACTATCACAGCCTCGGTATCGGCAGGAAGGTCTCTGATCCTCATTATCTCCTCACTGTCCGGAGAACTGTCTCTTTCAACACTCACATGGTCGCACTGTCTCCAGTTCGACCTGATGTAGTCCTCTATCTGCAGGGCCAGCTTCTGACCGGGATCCCTGTTTTCATTGGTGATAACAAAAAACCTGTCCATCTATAACCTCTCAAAAGCAGTATCGACTGTTATTTTAATTTTTCCTCTGATCTGATCCGGACATGATCCGCCCGGTTTTTTGAGTAACAGCAGATATTCTATGTTTCCCTCGGGCCCCCTTATGGGAGAATAAGTGATGTCTTCCACATCAAAGCCGCAGGATGCTGCGGTATCCATGACTTTTTCTATGACCTGGCAGTGGACGGCAGGATCCCTTACGACACCCTTTTTACCTACCTGATCCCGCCCCGCCTCAAACTGGGGCTTTATCAGGCAGACCATCCCTGCAGTATCTGCCAGTATGGGGAAGGCCGCCGGCAGTATCTTGTCGAGCGATATAAAGGAGACATCCGCCGTTGCAAGATCTACCGGATCTCCTATCTGATCCGGTGTAACATAGCGGAAATTCGTCTTTTCCATGCACACTACACGGTCATCGTTCCTAAGCTTCCAGTCAAGCTGTCCGTGGCCGACATCTATGGCATAGACCTTAAGGGCCCCGTTCTGCAGCATACAGTCCGTAAATCCGCCCGTTGAACTCCCCACATCCATGCATATGCATCCTGCAAGGTCCAGCCCGAAGGCTTCTATGGCCTTTTCAAGCTTAAGGCCTCCCCGGCTTACATACTTTAGGGGGTTTTCCTTTATGATGATATCGCTTTCGGCATCATCGAACATGGTCCCGGGCTTATCCTCGCGTATCCCCTTAACAAAAACGTTCCCGCTCATTATGATGGCTCTGGCCTTTTCTCTTGAAGCAGCCAGGCCTCTTTGGGTAAGGATAAGGTCAAGGCGTTGTTTCATTGACTATCTTCTCCACTATGCTGTCACAGTCTATCCCTACCTGGCGGGCCAGAATACTGACGTTACCGTGTTCCACATAGTCATCCGGAAGGGCACATACCAGCACGTCAACGCTGATCCTGTTCTCATCGACGTATGAGCGGACATGTTCACCGAAACCGCCGCATTTTACATTCTCCTCCATAGTCACTATAAGACGGTGCTGCTTTGCAAGATATGCCACCATCTCCTCGTCTATGGGTTTGACGAAACGGGCATTTACCAGTGTCACATGCATCCCGTGTTCGCTCTTTAATACATCCCTTACCTTTTCGGCAACGCTTACCATGCTGCCGACGGCAAGAAGGGCTATATCGGATTCTTCGTATATAAGCTCACTCTGACCGTAGATCACGGGTTTTCTGTACTCCTCAAGCCCATCGTAAGCAAGACCGCGAGGATATCTTACGGCAACGGGAGCACCGAATTTTACGGCAAATTTGAGCATATCGGACAGCTCCCACTTGTTCTTGGGGGCCATTATCGTCATGTTTGGTATGGTCGACAGATAGGAAAGGTCAAAGATCCCCTGATGGGTCTCCCCGTCCGACCCCACTATACCGGCCCTGTCGATGGCAAATATGACCGGAAGCTCCTGTATGCAGACATCATGTATTATCTGATCATAAGCCCTCTGCAGGAAGGATGAGTATATGGCGACTATCGGCACAAATCCTCCTGCTGCCAGCCCCGCCGCAAAGGTTACCGCATGTTCCTCGGCTATGCCCACGTCAAAGAAGCGTTCCGGGAACCTCCTTGAAAACCTCTTCAGTCCGGTCCCGTCCGGCATGGCAGCCGTAATGGCGCATACGGCAGGATTCCTCTCGGCAAGCTTTAGCATGACCGTTGAAAAAACATCCGTATAATTTGCCTTGGTACGGTTGACCGCGGGAAGTCCCGTCTCTATGTCGAAGGGCTCCGCCCCGTGAAATCTTGCAGGATGTCTTTCCGCCGGAGCATACCCCTTGCCCTTCTGGGTCAGCACATGAACGATAACGCACTTGGGATATCTTCTCGCTTCGCGAAAAACCTTGACCATGGCCTTTATGTCATGGCCGTCGACAGGTCCCAGATAGGTTATTCCCATATCCTCAAAGAACATGCCGGGGACCACCAGCTGCTTGAAGGAGCTCTTGTATTTCTTGAGCTTGTCTACCACGGCAACACCGCCGGGCAGCCTGTTAAGGGCATCCTCAAGCCCCATCTTGAAATTCCTGTATGCATCGGCTGTCCTTATATCCTGCAAATAGCTTGAAACACCGCCCACATTCTCGGCTATGGACATATTGTTGTCATTGAGTATGATCACATAGTTGGTCTTGAGGTCCGCAGCATTGTTAAGAGCCTCATATGCCATGCCCCCGGTAAGGGCACCGTCGCCTATCACAGCATAGACACCGTAGTCACCACCGGCAAGATCCCTTGCCTTGGCCAGACCCAGTCCTGCGGATATGGATGTGGACGAGTGTCCCGTATCAAACACATCACAGTTTGACTCCCGTCTTTTGGGAAAACCGCTTATGCCCCCGAACTGCCGAAGCTTGTCAAATTCGTCCTTTCGCCCCGTAAGTATCTTATGGGTATAGGACTGGTGTCCCACATCCCATACTATCTTGTCCTGCGGAAGATCGGCAGCCAGATGCAGTGCCATGGTAAGCTCAACCGCTCCCAGATTGGAGCCTAAATGCCCGCCGTTGACACTGATCTTACGGATAAGGAAGTCCCTTATCTCCTGGGCCAGTTCATCGAGATCTCCCGCTCCCACATCCTTTATGTCATTTGTCTTGTTTATCGAATCAAGAATCATTGTGCAAGCTCCGAAACCTTCTTTTCAACATCCTCTATGACCTTCCTGCAGTTGTCAAGAAGTCCCATACCCTCCTTATAGAGATCAAATGCTTCTTCAAGGGGCAGGCTGTCATCGGAAAGCTTTTCCATTACTTGGTCAAGTTTTTCAAAATTCTCTTCCAGTGTCATGATCCGTTCCTTTCTGTCGCTTGGGCATCCCCGGGGATCGGGCTTTCTTTCGAAACACCGGTCACCCTTGCATCGATGGTTCCCTGTCTCATTATGAGTCTTATGGCATCATCTGCCGCCACATCGCCTATATCGGTTATCCTCCTGCCCTTAGTATCGGTAACGGCGGCAAAACCATGGGCTATCTTTTCAACAGGAGACAGTCCCCTGTATTTTTCTATATATACCAGAAGCCTTGATGCGGCAGCTTCCATCTTCTTCTTCATAAGGGTATCGAGACGGCTGGCTCTGTTCTCATATGCCGACTTCTTAAGCCTTATCTGCGACGCGGGAGAAAGAGCGTCAAGCCGGAGCTTCCTGTGGCGCAAAGCCTCCGCTGCCCCGTCGAGCTTTCTTTGCATCAGACGCTCCATGTTCATGTGCTTCATATTCACGTCACGGAAGAATTCTTCATAGAGGAATACCGCTATCTCGGCGGCTGCCGACGGGGTAGGGGCATGCACATCCGCCGCCATATCCGTTATGGATACATCATCTCCGTGACCCACGGCCGATATGACGGGTATGGGACAGTCGAAGACGGCCATGGCAAGTCCTTCATCGTTAAAAGCCGACAGATCTTCATCAGATCCGCCTCCCCGCCCTATGATGATCACATCCACATTATCATTTACCAGGGTATTTATACCCGATATTATCGACGAGGCCGCCCCGTCCCCCTGCACCTTTGCGGGACACAGTATTATCTCCACTCCGGGATTGCGGCGCATAGCCACCTGTCTGATATCGTGGATGACTGATCCTGTTGGAGATGTTACGACCCCGACCCTGAAACAGAATCTTGGGATGGGTTTCTTGTACATGGTATCAAAGATGCCCATCTCGGAAAGCTTCTGCTTGAGCTTTTCAAGTTCCTCATGTGCTGCTCCGGCTCCGGCCTTCTCTACAGACGTAACATAGAGCTGGTAGCTTCCGGATCTTTCGTATATGGAGACCGAACCTTTGGCCTCTATCTTGTCTCCATCTGCCAGCCTAAAGCCCAGCCTTGCCGCATTTGAGCGGAACATGACCGCCGACAGTATTCCCGTTTCATCTTTTAAAGTGAAATAAATATGACCTGAGGAATGGTACTTGAGATTGCTGACCTCTCCGGAGACGATAACAGAATGCAGGAAATAATCCTGCGAAAACATGTTTTTTATATAGGCATTGATCTGCCCGACCGTATATATATTCATTCCGATAAACTAATTTGCAAGCGATGCAAGTATCCCGTTTACGAAGGAACCCGAATTATCCGTGCCGAAGGTCTTGGACAGCTGCACTGCCTCATCGATCGCCACGCTCACGGGGATGTCATCATCATACAGCATCTCATATACGGCAAGTCTGAGAACAGCCAGTTCAACCTTGCCTATACGCGATATGGACCAGCCCTTGGCCGCCCCGTCGATCATTTTGTCGATCTCGGGCAGGCGGGCCAGTATACGGTCGTACTTGTCCATCATGTATACCCTGTCTTGTTCAGGGATATCGGACCCCGTACTGGTATGTTCCTCATCCGCAAAGCCGTCCTCAAAAAAGAGGCGTACCTGTTCGGGCATATCCTCGGGCGTATTAAACTCTATTCGAAAAAGGAGCTTGAAGAGATGCTCCCTGACCAGCGACCTTTTCATCCCTATCTAATATCACCTATTTAAGATCAACGCCGGCAATACGGACATTGACATCCGAGACCTCAAGGCCGGTCATGTTCTCTATGGAAGTCCTGACGCGCTCCTGAACGGCCTTGCCGACCACGGGAAGCGAATATCCGTACTTGACTGCAATAGCCATATCAACCGAAACGATCCTGTCACATACCTCTACCCTCAGATCCTTCGAGTAGTTCTTGATGCCGACTATGTTCTTGAGTTCATTCGGCTTAGCTTCTCCGAGCACATGGGATACGCCTTCTATCTCACCGGCCGCTATGACCGCTATATTTGCAACGACCTCATCAGATATCCTGACATCGCCCAACACTTCATCACAAACTGCATAATTTTCTTCCATTACCATTCCTCCGCATTATCTCTTTTGTGCAAACGGTTCTAATAATATTACCACAATAAGCGCTATTTTCATAGCGAAATCATTATCAAATTTCTTTCGGCAAATTCCACGTACCGGACATTGGTCCTGCCTAAGTACTTAAATACATACTCATTTGAAAAGAGGTGGTCTTCAAGCTCATCGAAGACCTCCGGCGAGGCGGCCTTTATGAACACATGGCTTTCTCCTTCGGAAAGCGACCTCTCAAATGCCCTTTTTAACTGTTCATCATCTATGCCGGTAAAATACTGGCCCATATGGCGGTAATAGTTATCTTCCATGGTGTTGCACCGGGGCATCCTGACAACGGGCTCCGGATCATGCGTGCCGACAAGCTCCTCATCGTCCACCAGGAAGAATTCGTAGTTGACGTCTATACCGCCGGATCTTGTCCCGTCGGAATTCATAAGGGTTATGGTAGCATCTCCCCATGTCACGTCTATGTTATAGTACATGCCGTTGCACTTGACTATATTCCATACATGGCCTCCCCACTGGGCATTGGCGGCATCTTCAAGCTCCTCCCGGTCGGGCACCCCGTTCCTTCCGCAGGCCCTGCCGTTTACAAGGGTACAGAAGATGTTCATCCTGGTCAGTATCAGCTGCATCATCTTGGTATAGCCCTGGCACACCGTCCTGCCGTTCTCTACCACGCTGAGTATGTTCTGATTGTTCTCGGATTCTGTATCATAGACATTGTTCCTGATAAGGTAGTCGTAGACATATTTGATCTTTTCAAAATCGCCCGCGTCTTCGGGGCAGCCGTCGATCACCTTTTGGACATAATCGTCAACAGTCCTTGTCTTTATGGCGATCTCTTCGGGGCTGTTCGTATAGGTCCCGGAAAAGACTATCTTCTTGAGCCTGTCACCGCTCATGTACTTGCCTATTGAGTAGCCCTTAACGTAAAAGATCTCGGGATGATCCACCATAACTGCCCTGAAGGCCAGATCGACCTCGTCGGGATCCTTTGTCGTAAGCCTTACCTTGCTCAGGCAGTCGGTCAGTATGGCATATATCTCCTCGTAGCATTTACGCCCCGTTTCCGTAAGATTATTGTAGGCATAGTTTGAATCATCGGAAAGATGCATGTTGGCTGCGACCTGTACCAGGCTTCTTTCCGAAAGATTTCCTGTCCCGTCCTCCTCTGCCCCGTTATCCTCAGCCTCGGTATCCTCGATCACATTGACTTTCGTCTCATGAACATCACCGTTTATGTCAATGACACTGATGGCCGTATTGGAAGGCGCGGCATCCTTATGGCTTACTTCCTTCTCATCCTGCCGGGTAAAGATATCATCAAGCGTGATATCGCACCCGCAGAGGGTAAGGGCCAGCAGGAGTACCGTTATTAGACCTGATATTCTAAAAAAAGGCTCAGTTCCTGGAAAATTCCTCAAGTACAAGTCCCTCGTTTCTCTCAAGTGTCATACCTATGCTCCAGCTGTTTATGAAGAGGAGCAAAGGCCTGTCCTTAAGATCCGTGACTTTCTTCATATCCGACGTTCCCGTAAGATGGTCTATATCTATGTCACGGTTTGCTATCCACCTTATATGCTCATAAGGCAGGGTGTCCATCCTTATCTCAACATTATATTCGTTCTCCAGTCTGTATTTAAGGACCTCAAACTGGAGCATGCCCACAACCCCGACAATTATCTCCTCAAGTCCCGTGTTGAGCTCATGGAAGATCTGTATGGCGCCTTCCTGGGCTATCTGTGTGATCCCCTTTACAAACTGCTTGCGCTTCATGGTATCGATCTGCCTGACCCTGGCAAAATGCTCAGGCGCAAAGGTGGGTATGCCTTCATATTCAAATCTCGTGTTTGTGGAACAGACCGTATCCCCTATGGCAAATATGCCCGGATCGAACACACCGATTATATCGCCGGCATATGCTTCCTCGACTATATGTCTTTCACTCGCCATCATCTGCTGGGGCTGGGACAGACGCATCACGCGGTCCTCCCTAACGTGCAGCACCTCCATTCCGGCGGTAAACTTGCCCGAACATATGCGCATGAAGGCTATCCTGTCCCTGTGTGCCTTGTTCATGTTGGCCTGTATCTTAAAGACAAAGGCCGAAAAGTCATCCGAGACGGGATCCACTATACCCGTATCCGCCTTCCTTGCAAGGGGCGGTGAAGTCAGGGCCAGAAAATTCTGCAAAAATATCTCCACTCCGAAGTTTGTCAGGGCCGATCCGAAAAATACCGGCGAGAGCACACCCCCGTCGACCTCTTCCCGATCGAAAGGGCTTCCCGCTCCGTCAAGCAGCTCAACATCTTCCATAAGCTTCTCATAGGCCGCATCCCCCAGTGTCTTCTTGAGGGCATCGGTATCACCAAGGCTTATCTCTTCAGCCTTTCCTTCCCTTGTCCCCTTAAAGGTATCGGAATATATTACTATCTTTTCATTATCCCTGTCGTATACCCCTCTGAAGCCTTTGCCCGAACCTATGGGCCAGTTCATGGGACAGGTCGGTATCCCCAGCTCGCTCTCTATCTCATCAAGAAGCTCAAAGGGGTCCCTGGCATCCCTGTCAAGCTTGTTGATAAAGGTAAATATGGGTATCTTCCGCATGGCGCATACCTTGAAGAGTTTCCTCGTCTGGGGCTCCACGCCTTTTGCGGCATCTATTACCATGACTGCGCTGTCCGCTGCCATAAGGGTCCTGTAGGTGTCCTCGGAAAAGTCCTGATGGCCGGGTGTATCAAGTATGTTGATACAGAAGCCCCCGTAATTAAACTGGAGGACCGACGAGGTTACCGATATACCTCTCTCCTTCTCTATCTCCATCCAGTCGGATACGGCATGTCTTGCCGTAGCTTTACCCTTTACGCTTCCCGCCAGGTTGATGGCACCTCCGTATAAGAGGAATTTCTCAGTCAGGGTCGTCTTGCCGGCATCCGGATGGGATATGATGGCAAAAGTCCTTCTTGTTTCTATCTCTTTTTTTAGTTTACTGTCACTCATGATGGCTTTTTCTTTCTCTGTTTTTAAATATCTTACGTTATTTATATCTGTTTTGCGTTGACCCTGCCGGTCGAACATTTTTGTTGTTTTTACATGTATACATGACCGTTATTTATTGTGCTAATATTCCATCATTTGGATCATTTGGCACAATATATTGATAAAATCTGTTAGCCGCTGTTAACAACGATCACATTATCCGAGAATGTCACTTCCGGCTATCCTTGCCCTTTCAGCCTCCGAAATGCCCAGATATGCCAGCGTTGAGGCTGCTATATCGGCAAATGTGGGCCTCGTCCCCAGGTTTCCGGACCTTGTTCCCGCCACACTCTTAAAGCCTTTCCCGCAGCAAAGGAAAGGAACGTACTCCCGCGTATGGTCCGTAGTTGCCAGATAGCCCGGATCGCACCCGTGATCGGCGGTTATCATAAGGATATCATCCTCCCTAAGCTTCGCCGTTATCTCCGGAAGCTTCTCATCAAAGTATGCAACAGCGCCCGCATAGCCGTCTATGTCCCGCCTGTGGCCGTAGAGCATGTCATAGTCCACCAGATTGACAAAGAGGAGGCCGTCAAAATCCCTGTCCATATACTCAAGGGTCTTTTCTATCCCGTCCGCATTCCCGCTCGTATAGGTATATTCCGTAAGTCCCTTGCCGGCAAATATGTCATGGATCTTTCCTATACCTATGACATCCTTCCCATTGTCGGACAGTACGTCCAGCATGGTATCTTCCGGCGGCAGGAGGGAAAAATCATGTCTCCTTGATGTTCTTGTATAATTCCCGCTCTCTCCGGTAAAAGGCCTTGCAATGACCCGTCCTACCCCGTGTCTGCCCGTAAGGATCCCGCGGGCCTTCCTGCATATATCATAAAGCTCTTCGGGAGGGATCAGGTCCTCATGGGCAGCTATCTGAAAGACGCTGTCCGCCGATGTGTAAACGATGACCTTTCCCGTCTTCAGATGCTCATCTCCGTAATCATTTATGACCTTCGTGCCGGAATAGGGCAGGTTGCACAGGACCCCTCTTCCGGTCTTTTGGGTAAATTCCTTTATGACTTCCTCCGGAAAGCCTTGCGGATAGGTGGGAAGAGGCTTGGGCGATATTAGGCCCGCGATCTCCCAGTGTCCTATCGTCGTATCCTTGCCCATGGAGCTCTCCTGAAGCCTTGCATAGGTCCCTGTGGGCACTATATCCTGCTCAGGAAGCTTCCGGGCCACCTCGATACCGTCGATCGCAAACAGTCCCATCCTGGCCAGGTTGGGCGCGGCAAATAAAGGGCTCTTTGTACAGGATCTTAAGGTATTGGTCCCGGCATCCTCGAAATCGGCGGCATCAGGCTCTTCCCCGATACCAAAGCTGTCCATTACTATGAGTATCACTCTCTTTGACATAAGACTACCTCCGAATCGCTTTATTCTATCATATACTCCCTGTCTTGTTAAGGTAAAAGGGCCGATTTTGAACCCTGTAATTGTGTGAAAATTCCGGGGATCGAAGGTCAATTATCTAAATTTCACAATATTTTACCCTTTTATCCACAATTTTTTATCCGACTGCAAATGTTCGTTCGAAAAGAAGTATTATGTAAAACTATCATCTTCAAAAAGTCTTGTGGCTGCGCGTTTAGTAACGCATGTCATTCTTTCTCTTTAATTTGTTAATACATGATTTAATATTTTCTCGTTTTGTGGATAAGTCCGAAAACCTTGTTGATTTATCTTTTATAACGACAGAAATCTTATGAGGGCCTTCACACTATACATGCGTTCTTTTATATAATTATCTGACAATAAGGTCCGAAATGAAAAAAACCCGGTCCGCAGGACCTGCGGACCGGGGGTGTATATCAGTATTTACTGCATTGCATCCTTGATGGAGAAGCTCATCCTGCCCATCTTGTCCTTGCCCAGGCACTTGACTGTTACCACATCGCCAAGTGTCAGTACATCCTCGACATGATTGATACGCTCCTTGGCTATCTTGGAGATGTGTACCATTCCCTCCTTGCCGGGAGCGAACTCTACAAATGCACCGAACTCCTTGATGGATACGACCTTGCCCTTGAATATCTGACCTGCTTCGAAATCCGTGGTGATGATCTTTATCAGCTCGATGGCCTTGTCCATTCCTTCCTGCTCGGTACCGCAGATGCTGACAGCACCGTCATCCGTGATATCTATGCGTACATTGCACTGCTCGATGATGGCATTGATCGTCTTGCCGCGCTGGCCCACAACATCACCGATCTTTTCGGGATCGATCTTGATCTGAACGATCTTGGGAGCGTACTTGTTAACACTCTTGCGGGGCTCTGCTATGGCGGGCTTCATGCAGTTATCCATGATGAAGAGTCTTGCTTCACGGCATCTTGCAATGGCACCCTCAACGATGGGTCTTGTAAGTCCGTGGATCTTGATATCCATCTGGATGGCTGTTATACCGTCCGTTGTACCCGTTACCTTGAAGTCCATATCTCCGAAGAAGTCCTCGAGACCCTGGATATCCGTCAGCAGTACGAAATCATCATCCGTATCACCCGTAACAAGGCCGCATGAGATACCGGCTACCATCTTCTTGATGGGAACGCCTGCGGACATAAGGGACATACAGCTTGCACATGTACTTGCCATAGATGTCGATCCGTTACTCTCGAATGTCTCCGATACGCAGCGGATGGCATAAGGGAATTCCTCCTCCGAAGGAAGGACGGGGATAAGAGCACGCTCTGCAAGGGCTCCGTGACCGATCTCACGACGTCCGGGACCTCTTGAAGGCTTTGTCTCTCCGACCGAGTATGAAGGGAAATTGTAATGATGTATGTATCTCTTCGATGTCTCGAAGGAATCAAGTCCGTCAACCTTCTGCATGTCTGACAGAGGAGCAAGGGTCGTGATATCGCATATCTGGGTCTGTCCTCTTGTGAACATGGCCGATCCGTGTACTCTGGGGATGATATCCACTTCAGCTGCCAGAGGGCGGATCTGGGTGATCTGGCGCCCGTCGGGACGCTTATGATCCTTGAGGATCATCTTACGGATGGTCTTCTTCTCATACTGGTATATGGCTTCTCCGAGAATGGCAAGCCATTCTTCGTTATCTGCAAACTTCTCTTCACACTTTTCTGTGATCTCCCTTATATTGCCCTCACGGGTCTGCTTGTCATCGGTAAAGACAGCTGTCTCCATCTCGTCGGGAGGACAGATCTCACGGATAGCCGCAAAGAGTTCCTCAGGGATGGCACAGCTTGTGTATTCATGCTTGGGCTTTCCTACCTCAGCAACTATCTTTTCGATAAAAGCTATGATCTCCTGATTGATGCCGTGAGCCATGTATATGGCTTCGATCATCTTATCTTCCGGTATCTCGTTTGCACCGGCCTCGATCATTATCACCTTTTCTTTTGTGGATGCGACCGTAAGATTAAGGTCTCCGGTCTTCCACTGTTCCTGTGAGGGATTGACTATGAACTGTCCGTCTGTCATCCCTATCTGGGTCGTTGCACAGGGTCCGTCAAAAGGTATATCCGAAATGCTCGTTGCAATGGCTGAACCAAGCATGGCGACCAGCTCGGGACGGCATTCGGGATCTACCGACAGGACCAGATTGTTCAGAGTGCAGTCGTTACGGTAATCCTTGGGAAAGAGGGGTCTCATGGGGCGGTCAATGACACGGGCCGTAAGAACAGCGTTCTCGCTTGCCTTGCCCTCACGCTTGTTGAACCCTCCGGGTATCTTGCCGACGGCATACATTTTCTCTTCAAACTCAACGCTCAGAGGGAAGAAATCGATCCCCTCCCTGGGCTTTTCGGATGCCGTTGCAGTAGAAAGTACTGTAGTATCACCGTAATGCATGAGGGCGGCTCCGTTAGCCTGTTTTGCAACTCTTCCCACATCAACGGTGAGTGTACGTCCACCAAGTTCCATTGAATAGCTTTTGTACATTTTTCTCTCCTTCTTCTACCAGGAGCCATTCTGCGGCTCCACCTGCTACCGGTCGTCATCCATCCCGTATATGCGGATAACGACTTTATAAAAATCACATAAAGGGACGGCAGTTAATGACCGTCCCTTTTATATGATGATTATCTCCTGATGCCAAGCTTCTCAATAAGAGTACGATATCTCTCGATATCTTTCTTCTTAAGGTAATCAAGAAGTCCTCTTCTCTGACCGATCATCTTGTACATACCTCTTGCCGAGTGATGATCCTTGGGATTGGCCTTTAAGTGTTCCGTAAGCTCGGCGATCCTTGCCGTAAGAACGGCTACCTGAACTTCCGGCGAGCCCGTATCATTGGGGACTCTTGCGTATTCCTGCATGATAGCAGCTTTCTTTTCTTTTGTGATCATATTTTCCTCCTTGGGCATTGCCCTTTCTGATCAGCCCCATGCACCACGATAAGGTACGTGATCCTTTACCGGGGTACAGGTTTTCGCAACATGTGATATTCTACCACAGCCATATGGCGTTGTAAACAATTATTTGACGGGATCAGGGCAGATCTGTGGCATTTTCCTTGTGCCACTTCTGGCCATCGAATATATCTTCCTTGATCTTCCTGTTAAGGTCGGAATTCTTGTAGAATCTGATCTCCTCGCCCTTGAAATCAAGAAGCGCTATCGAGACCTCTCCTCTTTGAATCCCCCTGACTCCTCCGTATATGTATGTCTCGAGCGTTCTGTTATCGGTCCTGACGTTCGTGATGGCATCGTACGAATCATACTCGTATACAGCCTTCGAATAATACACACCGCCAAGCGGCATGGTCTTCTCCT
>JAILLI010000180.1 GCA_024693225.1 Lachnospiraceae bacterium | reverse complement strand
TTTGATATGGCAAGAGGAACTATGGGACAGCCGCTCTTTACGGCTATCTTCATGCTCCCTTCCTTGAACTCGTTCATCTTGCCGTCCCTGCTCCTCGTTCCCTCGGGAAATATGAAAACGGACATACCGGCCTTTACATTGTCTATGGCCTTCAATATCACGGACAGTCCCTGTTTGACGCTGTCCCTGTCTATGAAGAGGGTGTTGTAGAGGTCGAGGGCCTGGGCGAATATGGGGATCTTTGAGAAGGACTTCTTGGCTATAAAGCATATGGTCCCCGGAAGATCCGCCAGGGTTAAGAGCACATCAAAAAAACTTTCGTGATTGGCCACATAAAGGACCGGAACCTCTTTCGGTATCCTCTCAAACCCTATATACTTAACCTTTGCTCCCGACATGAACGTTATCGAGGCAAACACTATCCTCATCATGACCTTCATATAGGCATTCCTTGCCTTATGAGAAAAGATGCCTATCGTGTAGCCAATGATCTCCACAGGGATCATCACTATGAAGTAGAAAACCACAAGAATGATACACAGAATGAACCTTATCATGATCAAAAAGCCCTTACGTCATCGGCGCCCTTAAAGTAAAGCGCCAGCATTCCGGGCCCGACATGGGATCCCGTTACGGGTTCATGGGCCACCATCCATATCTTTTTGGGTTCGGCGATCTTGGTGATCAGATTTGCCAGATGGACAGCATCCTCACGGTGTCCCCCGTAAGAGATACCGACGATCTGCTCTTCGGGATCGACCACAAGGTCGCGGTATTTTTCCGCCAGGGCCTTGATGGCCTGTTTGCGTCCCCTTGCCTTACATTCAACAACTATCTTACCTTCCGTATTTCCTTTAAGTATGGGCTTGATATCCATCATGGTCCCAAGAGATGCAAGGGCACCGCTAAGACGTCCCGTCCTCTTTAAGTGCTTGAGATCATCCACCACGAAGACCTGATACATACAGTATTTCTGGAAATCGATCCGGTCTGCCGTCTCATCAAGGCTCATTCCCTCATCACGGCACTGTGCCGCCTCAACGACAAGTATCCCCTGTCCGAGGGCAGCCCCCAGAGAATCGACTATCCTGATCTGTCTTTCCGGGAACTCCTCACTAAGGTCCGAAGCTGCCGTTTTGGCGGAATTGATGGAACCTGTCACTCCTCCGGACAGGCCTATATAGAGAACGTCATCACCCTTTTCCAGTATCTTTTCAAAACACTGGGCAAACTGTGCGGGATTGACCTGTGAAGTGGAGACTTTCATCCCCTCCTTCAGCTTTTCATAGTAATCATCATAATCAAAACCTTCAGTACTGGTAAACTGAAGTTCCTCACCCTCCATTATGAGCGTGAGCGGGACAACCTCGATCCCGTAATGCGCCCTAACTTTGTCTGTAATGTTTGCTCCTGTGTCAGTTACGATCGTAAAACCCATATACCCTCTCCTTTTCAACTCTTTTTCAAATGATCCACTATTTCGGAAAAACCCATTGAATGGGATGCCTTGACAAGAATGGTATCCCCGGGTCTTAATATATCCTTTGTCTCGTCCGAAAGCGCCGCAAGAAGCAGCTCCCTGTTCGGATAATACCTGATCTCTATCCCCTCATGTACCCGGGCATGCTCGTACATGAACTTTGCCGAAGCTCCGACAAATATAAGGGAATCGGCTCCGGAAAGTGCCGCGTAATCCCCCACTTCACCATGAAGGGCATCCGACTGCTCTCCGAGTTCAAACATATCACCGAGTATAGCGACTTTTCTTCCGGCTGCAAGTCCCAATATATCAAGTGCCGCACACATGGACTTGGGATTGGCGTTATAACAGTCATCCATTATCTCATATTTTGAGGTATGAATGATATGACCTCTTCCCGAAAGAGGTTCGACCGATGCCATGCCGCGTCTTATCTCTTCCAGATTAAGCCCGGTAAGGAAGCCGACCGCCGCTGCTGCGATGGCGTTTTCGACCACATGATATCCCGGTATGGAAACTCTCATCTCGTAATGGCTTCCGTCAGGGAAATTGGCTATAAAGGAAGACCCTTCAAGTCCCAGGTTCTTGATCTCGGATGCATATACGTCATCCCTCTTCGATTCTTTTCCGTATCTTATTATCTTACGGCCGCAGGCAAGCTCATCATCAACTTCTGCGAGCTTTTCGTCCTGCCCGTTAAGTATGAGGGTTCCCGACGGGCTCATATGCTTTATTATCTCCGTCTTGGCGCGAAGCACCCCATCCAGATCACCAAGCTTTTCAAGATGGCAGGGTCCAATGTTGGTAAAGACCACTATGTCGGGGCGGACTATCTCCCCCAGCCTGTCCATCTCACCAAAGTCGCTGATACCCATCTCGACGACGGCCATTTCATGTCCGTCCCTTATCTTGAATATGGTCAGGGGAACACCCACCTCATTGTTAAAGTTCCCTTCGGTCCACAGGACATCATAATGGGCCGAGAGGACGGCTGCGCACATCTCCTTTGTGCTGGTCTTTCCGACACTGCCCACTATACCGACTATTTTGACGGAAAGCTGACTGCGGTAGTATGCCGCCAGTTTCTTCAGGGCCTCAAAGCTGTCCTCGACAACTATACATGCCCCCTTTGCTTTTGCGGGAGCTTTTTCACATATGACGGCAAGGGCGCCCTTTTTGAAGACCTGGTCGATAAAGGAATGACCGTCTACCCGCTGCCCCTTTGTGGCAACAAAGACACCGCCTTCCTCTATGAGCCTTGAATCTATCACAACGCATGAAGCTTCTTTTGTAAGATCGCTCTTTGCAGCATTTTCCAGTCTTCCGCCGACAGCATCAGCTATCGACTGTATGGTCATATTACGCATTGTCTTCCCATTTCTTCATTGATATCTCAATGATCCACTCACACAGACTGTCATATTCCACTCCGATGGCAGCCGCCTCCTGGGGGATCAGGCTGGTCGGTGTCATTCCGGGCAGGGTATTTGCTTCAAGACAGTATACTTTACCACTGTCATCCATGATGAAATCCATCCTGGCATAAGTCCTTATACCGAGAGCATTATATGCCTTCACGGCTTCTGCCTGTATATGGTCCCGGGTCTTATCATCCACATCTGCCGGGCATGTTTCTATCGTGGATCCCGCCTGATACTTGTTCCTGTAATCATAAAAACCGTCCTTGGGGTCGATCTCGACCAGGGGAAGGGGCTTCCCTTCTATGACACAGCAGGTGAACTCTCTTCCGGCTACATACTGTTCGACCATGACCCTGTTTTCATAAGTAAAAGCATCATGGACGGCGCTTTGATATTCTGCCTCGTTGCCTGCCATATACACTCCGACCGAGGATCCGCCGTTGCATATCTTTACAACACAGGGAAATTCCGGCCTGTAATCGTCGTCTTCGCTCTTTAACATACGGCTGTCCGGAACCTGCACCCCGTAGAGCCTGAAAAGCTGCTTGGAGATCATCTTGTCCATAGCCAGCGATGATGAAATAGAATCCGTTCCCGTGTATTTTATACCCAGAAGGTCAAATGCCGCCTGTATCTTACCGTTCTCGCCGCAGTCCCCGTGAAGGGCCATAAAGACTATATCAGCCGCCTGACATATCTTTATTACATTGGGTCCGAAGAATTCACGGGATGAACCGCTTCTTGCTGCCCTGACCCTGTCAAGATCCGGAGCCGTATCTCCTATCGGACAGACCTTGGCTGCCCAGTCAAGGTCAAGATCGAAGATACCTTCGGCATCCTGTTCACAGCCCAGATATACATCAAGAAGAATGACCTTGTGTCCTCTTCGTAAAAGCGCCTCATACACGCACCGTCCCGTAACAAGGGAAACATCCCTTTCCGTACTCAGGCCTCCGGCCAAAACCACAATCTTCATAACTCCTCCTGCCTCGATTTCATTTTCATCCGGCTCTGTCACCGGCACTGTCCCGCAAGGACAAAGAGCCTGGGCGTATCACAAAGTGCCTCGTCTTCCCCGGTAAAATCAACGCCCGAGAGATTGGCTCCGAATATGAAACTCAGTCTGTCCTGTACGAAATCCTTATATTCAACACTTACACTCACATAATCCGTCATTGTGGCAAGCTCGGCTTCATCAAGCATGGTCCGGGCTGTCTTCTCATCTTTAGTGTAAGTCGTATCATCCAGTCTTGTATCGTAGAACTGTTCCTCAATGGGGATCTTAATAAGTTCATTGGATCTGGAAAAGGCCACCTCCATCATGCTGTTGCACACATTCCTGTTTGTATCGTTTTCCGTCATAAGATAGGCAAATACCCCGAAAAACCCCGGGTCTTCATAGGTAAAGCCCTCCGGGACCGTATCCATGGCTATGGCATCGACTACCGATCTGTAGGTCTTGAGCCCGGTCAGTCTGTAAAGCTCGGCCGCGGCCCACATACGCGTCGCAACGGGCTCATCTCCTGACCCGGCCATAAGCTCTGCCTCCTTAAAATACTGCTCGGAAAGATCGGTCGCATTCTGGGCCCTCTCCCAGTTGCCGATCACATATGCCGCCTTGGCAAGTACTGCGGAACAGGCGTATTTGTCCCTTATATCATCTGCCGCATCTTCCGGTATATCAAGAAGGTCATCGGACAGCAGTACTGCCAGCTCGTCTATACCGTAGCCACCGGCGGTCTGCGGGAATACCTCCATACACAGGAGGGCATCCGTTGCATTCATGATCCTGTCCTGCATACTGTCGGTCCTGTATTTTTCCCTGACCGATCTTACTTCTTCCCTTAAAAGCTGTCCGTAAAACCCCGGGATCACAGGTATTATCTCGGAAGTGTTCTCTTTTGCATCCTCGAGAGATACAAGGGATATGACCTGTTCTCCGGTCCTCTCATCTATGACGACGGCATAGCTCTTTCCTTCGGTATCATACCCTCTCTGGCTGAAATTCACCTTGACCAGGGCTTCGATCTCTTCCGTATCATCGGGCACATTATTCTTAACCTTAAGGTAATCGATCACGTCCTCCGGATCGGTAAACCTGGCATCGGACTTATTACCGGCATTTCCTATCTGAACGCTGCAGGCGCTAAGGAGCGAGGCTGCCGCGATAAGGGCCAGACAGGCGATCATGCCCGGATTGGCGCCTGCTGCCGCTGCTCTCGATTTGAGCTTTTTCCTGTATTTGTTCTTCAGATACCAAAGATCAAATATCAGTATAACAAACAAGTGGGATACCACAAGAGAAACATACTGGAGTATGGTCCCGCCATAGGATACGGCCAGCCTGCCTCCTGCTCCTTCAAGCATGACCCTGCACATGCCGTTTGTGCCCTCCCCGGTAACTTCGGGCTTTGTAACAGCACCTTCCGCATCCGTCAGATATGCCCTGTAGCCCTTGTAATATATGAAAGGCACATCCACATATTGGTGGCCGGGCTTTATATCCGATATGATACTGCCCTTTTCTCTTGTAAAATCTGCCTTTGTACCGTCATCATACACCATCTCTTCACTCTGTTCTATGAGCTTGTCGGGTTCCGTCACCGTGGTCGGAAGCCACTCTCCGGCTATGACGCCGCCCGTAAAGGGCTTGTGGCTGTAATAATCATCACTGTAGTCATAATAGCCCATGGAATTGGCATTCTGGTGTGCGATGGCACCTCCCGCCATAACTATCGTTATAAGAGTGAGGCTTATCTCAAAAGCGGTATTCCTTCTGCCGTCCTCGATCCTGTTTATGAAGAGCTTGGCGATGACCGCATCGGCCATGGCAAGGAGGACTGAAGAGATGGCAAATAATCTCCAGGGAAACTGGAGAAATCCGAAATATGCCGCAACCCTTTCCCAGGGCATTATGTTGGTGGCTCCCGCCGCAAAGGCAAAAGCCGCCACCAGCATAAGATCAACGTATGAGAGTATGGGATAGTCCTTTCGTGAAAGAAATACCCTTGGTATGGCAAGGGCAAAGAGCATAAAGCCCATACCCGGAAAAGCCCCCGAGGCCACAGTTGAAAAATTTACCGCCGAATCGAGCAGATCCGTCCAGTTCTTTGAAACGTAAAAATCTGCTGATGCGAACTGTTCGAGCATGGGAAGCCACTGGTAGGATGTTACGAGCACGGCAAGAGCCGATACTATGCAAATCTTGGCAAATAACCAGGGCTGTCTTATAAAAGTCCTGATATTTATCAGAAATACGAACAGGGCAAATACGAAGGCAAGTATGCATGTTGCAGGGTGGGTTACTATAAGGCCCGCAAAACCGAGACCGAATATCCAGGGCCTGTCCATATCCTCAAAAAGTACGTTGTATATCCCGTAGATGACAAAAGGCAGAAAGATAAATGCCGCATTTTCACCGCATGCAGTCCTAACCAGCATGTCATCCATATGATAGGGACACAGGGTTAAAAGTATTGCAGCGACCGTTCCCGCAAATTTGGACTTTGTCATCTTGAAGGCACAGTAGAAGGCCGACAGGTAACAAAGGACAAATATCATTGCGGTATAGATATGAAAGCTCTTTCCTATGCCGACATGCAGCACGCGCAGAAGAGCCGGTATATGCATAAAGAGATCCGAGTAGAAAAGGGTGCTCGCATATCCCGCACCCCCGTAAAAAAGGGTATTGACCTTCATAAAAGGATGGCCGATAAGTATCCCTTCCTTGAGACTCTCTATACGAAGGAGATGGTATTCGAGGTCATGCCCGTTTATGCAGTATCTCGAGATAAGCGGGCTTACGGCTGTTACCATCGTGATGATAAAAAAGAGTAGCGTTATGCGGTTGCTCCGGTTCTTTAACAGCTTTTTCATCCTAATTGGCGTTTTCTTCTATCAGCTCCGAGAAGGAAATGGTCACGTCAGACTGATCGTCGTCTACCGAGACCGTATAACTCTTGGTCACGTATCCGTTCTTTGACAGTGTTATAACATGGGAACCCGCTTCCGGTTTGATGAATGAGAGCGGTGTTATGCCGGCATATATCCCGTCAACATATATCTCCGCCCCCTCCGGGCTCTCGACATACATCCTTGGATTCTCACCGATTATGGGATCGGTAGCGGTCGTATCATCATCCTGATCATCATCTTCATCATCCTCTTCCTTTTCTGTTTCCGTTGTGGACGTTTCCTCGGAAGTTTTTTTGGTTGAAGATGTCTTCTTGGTCGATGAGGTCTTTTCAGTGGTCGTCTCCGAGGATGACGTATCGGGCTCCGGCGTGGGAACTACCGTTACTACAGGCGGATCGTAGGCACTCGACGAAGGATCGATCTCCGAGGATGACGTATATGGCATCTGTGTGGTCGAAGAAGACGGAACCGTCAGTGATGTAGGCAGCCACATCGACGATGAGGATGTGGATGTTGACGTTGCGGTCGTCGACGATCCCGACGATCTGCGCGTATCGGTAGATGTCCTCTTCTTACCCGTGGAGGTTTTCTTCTCCGTGGTATCCTGCGTATCCTCCTCCAGCGAGATCTTTACATCTGCATACTGGTCCGAAACCCGTATGCTTATATCAACACTCTTATATCCGGCAAGCTCCACGTGTACCTTGTGGATACCGAATTCAAGCGGGACCCTTTCCTCATAATCCGTAATATCCCCGTCAATGAAAAGCTGGGCATAATCCGGATCGATCGTAAACATCACATGTCCTATGGCAACTTCTTTGATGTCAGCCTTGGACAGGTCGATGACCGTCTCCTCGTCCCTTTCGACCGTGATATCCTCTTCCGCTGCATATCCCTTATTTGTAAGGCGTACGTGATAGCTTCCCTCCGGAACGGGGATCAGCATCTCCCTGGCCACCTCACTGATGATCTCCTGGCCGATCTCTATCCATCCGCCCTCAAAGTACGAATCGTTTACAAGCCTCACATATCCGTGACCGCGCTCTACTATGATCGAGCAGACCTTACGTCCGTATCCCTTAACGGTAAGCGTGTCGGAACTTGTAATATCCATAAGATCCGCCAGCTCATCCCCGTAAGAGACTATGGATGTTTTGGGCAGCTTGTAGGTGCTGCCTGCTATCTCCATCTTTTTTTCCTTCTCATTTATGGAGAACTTTGTAACGTCCGTGTATGTCCAGGCTTCTTCGCTTATCTTAAGCTCAAACAGCTCCCTGTTTACCGTGCTGTAAGTAACATCAAAGATCTCTCCAAGAGGGATCTGGTCAAGGGTCAGATAATTACCGTGTTTGCCCAGTATCGGTACCTTATCCGTATAGTCGAACTCCATGAGCTTGTCACTCTCGACCGATATGAACTTAAGAGTGCCTGCATCCGTATCCTTGCCCACAAGCATGGCAGTACTGACATAAACAAGGTCTTCACTGCTGACCGGATCGGATCCGTCCGCATTGTCTGCATCTTCTTCCGCCTGTACGGTCTGCTGCTTCTGGTATTCTTTTGAAATATAATATATCCCGAGCATCGTTATGATCATTATGATGATGACCGGAATAACCACTTTTTCTATACTTTTCATCTGGTATTGGATCTGAGCAGGTTCAAAAGAGTGTCTTTGTCATTCATCCCCGGATCGTCAAGAACACATTCAAGCAGCCTGCCAAGCTCTCTTCCTACGGCAGGTCCCGGTGCCACCCCCTCATTCATAAGATCATGCCCGTTTACGGCAAGATCCCTTACAGACAGGCAGTCCCCGCGCTCACATATCTGCCGGTACATATCCTCAAGGGTTGTGAGCCTGTGCATCTTCTCTTCCCACTGGTACTTTGTATGACCGTAGAGGTCGGCATATTTGAGCAATATGAGAAGATCCATGTTGGATCTGTCAACGTCTGCTATATAACGCCTGATGGCAGGATAGGAAAGAGCGGGGGTCTCGTCATGATATCTTACGAGCACCCTGACCCTGTTTATCGTATCGTTATCATATTTAAGCCTTTTAAGGAAGGCCTCGGACATCTTTACGCCGGCCCCGGGATGGCCCGGAAAATGATCGACCCCGTCATCTCCGGTTGTCTTCCTGACAGGCTTTGCCACATCATGAAGAAGGGCTGCCAGCTTCAGTATCCTGCTGTCTTTATCAGAAAGATCCCCGAAATTATCCACTATATACCTAAGCACGGCTACGGTATGATCCCCCACATTTGTAAAATGATGGGGTGTGTTCTGTTCGCATTCCATCATGGCATCCCATTCGGGAAATACGACAGCCGTAACACCAAGCTCAAAGGCCGTCCGAAGTCTTTCGGGATGATCGGAGCATACCAGCTTTTCAAACTCCTCACGGATCCTTTCGGCGCTGATGGCTGAAAGGGTCGGGGCAAGCTCTGCTATGGCAGTTGCTGTCTCTTCTTCTATCTCATATCCGAACCTTGCGGAAAATCTAAGGGCCCGAAGGATCCGAAGAGCGTCCTCGTCAAAACGCCGGCGGGGATCTCCAACGGCACGGATGATACCTCTTTCAAGGTCATCCATCCCTCCAAAGAGGTCAACAAGCCCTGTCTTTTCGCTGTATGCCATGGCGTTTATGGTAAAATCCCTGCGGCACAGGTCCTCGGCAAGATCCCCGGTAAAGGTCACCTCCCTGGGGTGGCGGCTGTCATCATACTCACCGTCTATCCGGTAAGTGGTGATCTCATAGCCGTCATTACCCATCATTACCTTAACGGTACCATGCTTTATACCTATATCTATCGTTCTGCGAAAGAGGCCCCTTACCTGTTCGGGAAGGGCATTCGTCGTGATGTCCCAGTCTCCGGGCTTTATCCCGAGGATACTGTCCCTTACGCATCCTCCGACGATATAGGCTTCATATCCCGCATCCTGCAGTTTATCGATTATCTTCCTGGCAGCGGGCGGATATGTTATCTTCATGAAAAACCTCTTATCTGCCCGAAACCTTTTCTACCGTCTGTCTGGCTATGGACATTTCCTCATCGGTCGGGATCACCAAAAGAGTGACCTTTGACCCGTCGGAAGAGATCACCCTCTCTTCTCCTCTTATGTTGTTCTTTTCGTCATCTATCTTGGTTCCCAGATAGGTAAGATAAGAGCATATCTCGGCTCTTGCCGATATGTTGTTCTCTCCGACACCTGCGGTAAAGGTTATGGCATCCACTCCGTCCATGGCTGCAACATAAGCGCCTATATATTTGGCAACGCGATATGCATATGTCTCAAGTGCCGTTGATGCCTGGGCATTGCCATCCTGTGCGGCCTGGGCAAGATCCCTGAAATCGCTCGATACACCGTCCGAAAGTCCCAGGACTCCTGATTTTTTGTTCAGTATACCCAGCATCTGGGCGATGGTCAGATCCTCCTTCCGGGATATGAACTCAAGGATAGCCGGATCCAGGTCACCTGATCTTGTTCCCATGATAAGGCCCTCAAGAGGGGTCATTCCCATTGAAGTATCCACACATTTTCCGTATTTTACGGCACTGATGGAAGCCCCGTTCCCGAGATGGCATACTATGATCTTCATGTCCTTTATGTCTTTTCCGAGAAACTGTGCCGTCCTTGCGGATACATACTCATGGCTGGTACCGTGAAAACCGTAACGTCTGACCTTGTATTTCCTGTAATACTCGTAAGGGATACCGTACAGATATGCCTTGGGAGGCATGGTCTGATGGAATGCCGTATCAAATACCGCCACCATCGGAACGTCCGGCATAAGATCCCGGCAGGACCTTACCCCGATGAGATTTGCGGGATTGTGAAGAGGCGCAAGATCGTTGCACTCCTCTATGGCAGAGATCACCTCATCATCTATGAGAACGGAATCCGAAAATCTCTCTCCGCCGTGGACTATGCGGTGTCCCACAGCATCTATCTCGGAAAGGCTTCCTATCACACCCGCTTTGGGATCGGTTAGCGCATCAAGGACAAGCTGTACAGCCTTTGTATGGTTGGGCATGTCGACTTCTGTTTTGGTCTTTTCGCCGCCCCCCTGGTATGTATGCATACCGCCGTCGATACCTATCCTCTCGCACAGTCCCTTTGCGAGCACTTCCTCACTGTCAGCGTTGATAAGCTGGTACTTAAGTGAACTGCTTCCGCAGTTGATCACCAATACGTTCATGTCATCCCTCCTGTTTTATCATTAATATGCTCTTCCCCAGTATACGAGCTTCTTTGCCGGCCGTCCGCAGCATACGCATACGTCGGATATCTTTTCCTGTTCAAACGGCATGCAGCGGCTGGTAACGGACATCTTTTCCTTGATCTCGTTCTCGCAGGCAACGTCCCCGCACCACATGGCTTTGACAAATCCCGACTTTTCGGAGAAAATCTTCTCGAATTCCTCGCGTGTGGCTGCCGTATAGGTCTGCTCGTCCCTGCGCGTTCTTGCCCGTTCGAGCATGTCCTTCTGTATGGTCTCAAGGAGACCTTCGGTCGTCTTTACTATGGCATCAAGTGCACATTCTGACCGGTCCAGAGTATCCCTTCTTACAAGAACAGCCTTTCCGGCCTCAATATCCTTGGGCCCGATCTCGATCCTGACGGGAATACCGCGCATCTCGGCTTCAGCAAATTTCCATCCCGGGCTCTTGTCGCTGTCATCAACCTTGACCCTGAGGCCTGCCTTTTCGAGGGCCGCCTTCAGGTCCCGTGCCCTGTCAAGCACCCCTTCCTGCTGCTGCCTGATCGGCACGATCACAACCTGCACAGGCGCTACCTTGGGCGGCAGGACAAGTCCGCTGTCATCACCGTGGACCATTATTATGGCCCCTATAAGCCTGGTGGTCGAACCCCATGAGGTCTGGAATGGATACTTAAGAGTATTGTCCCTGTCAGTAAACTGTATATCAAATGCCCTTGCAAAACCGTCACCGAAATTGTGGCTTGTTCCCGACTGAAGGGCTTTGCCGTCATGCATAAGGGCCTCTATCGTATAGGTTGCCTCAGCCCCCGCAAACTTCTCCTTGTCAGTCTTGCGGCCCTTTATCACGGGAATGGCAAGCACCTGCTCGCAGAAATCGGCATAAAGATTCAGCATCTGAATGGTCCTCTCCTCGGCCTCTTCAAATGTCGCATGTATGGTATGACCCTCCTGCCACAGAAATTCCCTGGACCTAAGGAAGGGTCTGGTCTCCTTCTCCCACCGTACTACCGAGCACCACTGGTTGTATACCTTGGGAAGATCCCTGTATGAATGGACCTCGTTTTTATAAAAATCACAGAAGAGGGTTTCCGATGTAGGTCTTACACACATCCTTTCCTGAAGGGGGACAAGCCCGCCGTGAGTGACCCATGCCACTTCAGGTGCAAAACCTTCAACATGGTCCTTTTCCTTCTCAAGGAGACTCTCGGGGATGAACATGGGAAGGTATACATTCTCCACGCCGCATTCTTTAAACCTTGCGTCCATCTGCTTCTGTATGAGCTCCCATATCGCGTATCCCGCCGGCTTGAAGACCATGCATCCCTTTACGCTCGTGTAATCGATAAGATCCGCCTTTTTGACCACGTCCGTATACCACTGGGCAAAATCGGTCTCCATCGAAGTGATCTGTTCAACCTGTTTTTTTTCAGCCATGACAACACTCCTCAAATTTACAATATTAATACTTAACTCTTATATTTTACGCTAATTATCCTAATTTATCCACATTTTTTCGCCACCGGGATCATTTTGCAAAAAACTCTTCTATCCGGACACGCTGTGCCGCGCACGACCCCTGGGCCATTATGTTCGATCCCCCGCCCCGGCCCATGCATTCTTCGTTAAATTCCTTAACAAGCTTTCGAAGATCAAAGCTTTGCGCCATTTCATCACGTACGGCAAATATATACCTGAAGTTCCCGCTGTCCTTCATAAAGGCACATACCGGGCCGTCACAGACTTTTGTACATTCATTGACAAGGTTCCTTAGGCCCACCGGGTCAGTCAGGCCGGAAAAGATAAGTTCCGGATGATCGCCTGCCCCGGCCCTGCTCTTTATACGGTCAATGGCCTGCCTTGTCTCATTCTCCGCCATGGTCTTTTTCAGCATGCTCATCTCTTCCTTTAGGGCAGCATACCTGTTTAGCGCCTCCTCCACGTATGATGCGGTCTTATTGCGTCCTGCGGACAAAAGCTCCATGATCTTAGAGTTCCGGGCGTGAAGCATGGCATAATCCGAATATGCATCCATTCCGGCGATCATCGTGATCCTGACCCCCTGCCTGTGAGGGACCATATCCAGGATCTTGATGACACCGAACCTTCCCGTGCAGTCAAGATGGGGGGCACAGCAGGCGCAGACATCATAGCCTTCTATGGTAACAAGCCGTACGCCCTCCTCAATATCAAGCTTGCTCCTGTATTGAAGGGCGGCTGCCTCCTCACGTGTGGGAAAGCTTACGGTTATCGGGACATTTTCAAATACGACACGGTTGGCTTCTTCCTCGATATCCCTTATCTCCTCCGGGGTTATTGGTCCGTTTATGTCTATGACGAGTTCTCCCTCCGACATATGGAAGCCCACATTATCGTATCCGAACCTTTTATGTATAAGACCGCTTATAAGGTGCTCCGCCCCGTGATTCTGCATCCGTGAAAACCTCTGCATCTCATCGATCTTTCCGTGAAGGCTAACCCCTGCATCGATATGTCTGTCAACATAGTGGCGCACCACCCCGTAGGCCGTCCTGACATCGGTAACGGCTGCCTTTATACCATCCTTAGTCTCAAGTATCCCCGTATCGGCCTTTTGTCCGCCTCCTTCGGGGAAAAAGGCGGTACGGTCAAGTACGACATATTCCCTGCCGGTGTCTGTGCACGTGCCCGTTTCGACAGTGGTTGCGTCAAAT
>JAILLI010000161.1 GCA_024693225.1 Lachnospiraceae bacterium | reverse complement strand
CCTCACCTTGATCCTTTGGGTAAGCGACAGGCCGTCAATGCATGCAGCGGTCCAGTACTGGGAATAGGCGGCATTTCTGAAGTTCATCCATTCCTCGTAGGCATGATGCTCCCAATGGTACTTGTACTGCATCCATCTCTTGTAGATACCAAAGAAGTTATCGTTTTTACTGCCGTAGAGCACCGGATAGTTCTCCGTAAGGGCATCCCCCAGGGCATCAACTTCCTTATCAAAATCACAGGGATCCGGCTTGGGATCGGGATACTTGTCCGGATCCTTGCCCGGCTCCTGTCCGGCTACCTCATAGGTAATGTATCTTTTTATCTTTTCCAGATTGTTTTCACTGACTATCCTTCTTACAGAAGCGTAATTATCCTTGATCCCCGTTGTCTGTCTATCATAATATCTCTGTATATCCTCCTTGATAGACAGCCCGATGATATCGTCATCTATCTCCGAAAGCTGTCCTATCATCTTATCCTGATTCAGGAGAATGGTATCAAGATCCTCGAGTATCTTCTCGGTGTCACTCTTACCCGGATCAAGATTAAGGATCTTGGGCAGAAGATCTCCAATGGCTACTCCCGCAAGCTCCCATGGCTCACCGCCCGTTTCAAGAAACTTTCCAGTAAGGACAAGGGCTTCCTGGACCTCCTTCTCGGTCTCGAATTTGTCGTCACCAAGAGCGCTTACAGGCTCCTTCGAAGCAACAATATCCTCTTCCGATGCAATATCATCATCCGAAATAATAACATCCTCATCCTCCAAAGTACGGACAGCACTATCTTCAGTGACATCTTCCTCCATAACAAGGATATCCTCCTCGGGAACTAAGACATCACCATCCGTCATAACGACATTCTTCTCAGGCACTAAAACATCATCACCATCCGTTATAAATACATCCTTCTCAGGCTCTGCCGAATAAGCCGCAACAGGCGACAAAAGCGCCATAATAACTGCAAGTTCTGCCGCCAGGAACGATCTTAAAGCTTTATTCATCTTCATGTCATACCTTCCTTTCCCTACGCGTTTGTTATATTGATCATGCCGTTTGGCTTATACTATATTCTACTATATTTCAGACCTTTCTTAAACCCTCCTGCTTATGATGCTATAGTTATGCTCAATAATGTCCCGAAAATATGTGGTCTCAAACAGTCCCTTCAGGTATTCCTTCTTCTCTTCCTGATCTTTTAAAACCGCAAATTTCCTTTTTTGTAGAATTCTACATTTTTTTATAACACGAAACAGGGGGGACCGGTTGTCCCCCTATACGAAGCCGGTTCGGATGGTTCACTTTACAAAAGCATAGGGCTCGCCCATATGGATGTGCTCTTTAGTGACAAGATCAAGCTGAACTCCTTCCTGGAAGATCATGACGATATCACTGCCGCCAAACTGAAAATATCCCATTGGATCGCCCTTTTCAACGGAAGCACCCACGGTCACGGTATCCTCCCAGTTGCATGAGCTTACCTGCGACATGGCGATCGGAAGTATTGCAACAAGTCCGTACTCGGTATCCATGATCAGGCAGTCACGGGTCTCGATCGACTGCCAGCCCGGATTCTCATCATAAAGGATGTAGCGGTGTTCCTTATCATCCCAGTCAACAAGTCCGCCAACGGCATCAAGAGCACTTATCTTTCTTACTTCCAGGATTTTACCGCTTACAGGAAAATGATACCTGTGATAATCATTCACATCGAGGAATGTATGGGTCAGGGTACCGTTCGCGAATTGATCCTCATATTCACTGTCCTCTCCTATTATCTGCTCTACATTATAGAAGCGGACCGACTTAAGCTGTACACCCATGTCAAGCTGTGAATTCTCGTCTATTTCCCATATTCCCTGCGGCGTAGAGTCTGCCGGCGATACAATGTCCGCATCCGAAATGGGTCTTTGATCCTCATCAACGAGCCTTCTTGCAAACCAGTCGTTAAAGCTGGTCCACACATTGGAATCTTCATACCATCCGGTATCCATTCCAAAGGCCTTATCGGCACACGCCAGTTCATAGTACTTATCATTCCAGCTCTCTTCGGTTGACAGGAATTCTCCCCAGCTTTTCGCGTATTCCATGCACCAGCTTGCAACCGGCTCATGGTATTCAAGGCAGGGATAGTAATATCCCTTACCTGCAAGCTCCGGCAGGGGCTGATCCAAAAGAAAATAGAAATAATCAAGGCTCTGGTCGATGCTTCCATACAGGTTGGAGGTATCCTGCCCGTCAAGGATGTTCCACGGCATACAGGTGGCGGACCAGTCAA
Organism: Lachnospiraceae bacterium; assembly: GCA_024693225.1. Taxonomy (GTDB): domain Bacteria; phylum Bacillota; class Clostridia; order Lachnospirales; family Lachnospiraceae; genus UBA2868. The sequence goes on along the minus strand of JAILLI010000161.1, from coordinate 3,561 downwards.
GGAAATCGTAATAATCCTCCAATGACCGGACCGGATTTGTCTTCCTGTCACGATTGGTTACCGCGGCCTGTCTGATTGATTTTTCCATAAGAGCTTTTAACTCGGGATCCTCCTCAAGCATATTAATGAAATCCTTCGTTATCTGCTCATGCTCCCGCTCTATGGCTTCGTCCGAGCTGACCGATACCGGTGCATTATGTATCGTTATCTGATAATTGCACCCTGCAAGAAGCAGACTTAACGAAACAAACACAAAACATTATTTCAGATTCACAGCCATTTTAATCCTTCCTTTCCGTCTTCATTGTTCTTATAGTTAACGAAATTTAGAATATTATTCACTTTATTATGACATGAACCGGGGACCGGTTTTAATCTTAGACCTCAAATGATCCCGCAAGACCCATTCTCTCTTATGAAGTCGATCACATCACGTTTTTTCTTTATGCCGTCAAGAAATCCCGGATCTAACCTACTCAACAGTTCGCTGATAGTGAGCTGTCCTTTTTTTCTTATCTCTTTGAGTATTTCCGTATCTTTCAGCTTCCTGTCCGCTTCACTTTTCGGATAGCCCTGGCCAAAGGGTTCTGAAAAAAGGGCTTCTATCGTCTTATCAAAATTCTCATAGCCTCCCCATGTGTAATCCTCTCCCAGCGGCAATGAAATTGCATTCCCGTTATTGATCTGGGCAAAAAGGTATGCATCTCTTGGAGTGGGAGCATAGCCGCAGATAACGCCCGGCATGCTGTTACACGCCAGCATCATCCCCTGTCCCGAAGAGCAGCCTGTAACAATAAAATCAACTGCCCCGCTGCCTAACAGCAGGCCGATCAATACCGAAATATCGATATAAGAATAGTTCCCCGCTTCATCCTCAGTACAGCCGAAATTAAATACCTCGGAACCCGGCGGGGCATACTTTTTAACAGTATTGAAGATCAGCTCATTTTTTCCGGCTTGAGAACTCGCCTGGATCACTCCTATTCTCATCAGTCATCTGCACCTCATTTCTGACACTCCCAAGGGGAGCTATTCAACCTGGTGTCATTTCAGTGAAAAGCAGCCCCGGTCCACTATACCAGGATCTTCCGGCCACATAATATACTATTTGTTAAATGATCAGCCTGCGATCAATCCAGCTTCTCAAGGCGTATCCTCATCGCTATTTGTCGCGGCGTCTCTATTTCATCAAACTGTATCACATAGCTTTCCTCGTCCATATTGATATCGATCACTGTTCCCGTACCCAATATCGCATGTTTTACCCTTTGCCCCTTTTCAAGCAGATTAACTTTTGCCGCCACTTTCAGGTGTCTGTTGTTATTCTCGACATATCTGCCTGTCGCAGCGATCAGTGATTTATCCGGTTTCTCGGTAAACTCCAAAAGATTTGGCTCAATGTCCATGATAAATCTTGAAGGATACCTTGGTATACCCTCAAATGTTTGTCCACCGGCTTCAGATATATACAGCCGCTTCATGGCCCGTGTCATCGCCACAAAAGCAAGCCTTCTTTCCTCTTCCATCCCCTCAAGGGTATGCACCTTTCGGGATGGGAAGATCCCCTCATTCATTCCGCAAAGAAACACATAAGGGAACTCCAGTCCTTTTCCTGCATGGACTGTCATTAATTTTACCTTATCTTCCTGTCCGGGATCAGAATCTGCATTGGTAAATAACGCTATGTGCTTAAGGTAATCCTCAAGTCCAACCTCTTCTCCGCATGTTGTCTCATATTCAAATACTGACTGCTTCAGTTCAGCAAGATTATCAAGCCTTTCCTGTGCTCCTTCCGTCCTTAGCATATCTTCATATCCGCTGTCACCCAGGACCTTTGTCAGGACCTCCGAAACCGGTAGTTCTTCATAATTTCCCGCAAATCCTTCTATGAGATCGATAAACTGCGCTGCTTTCGTGCTCTTTATCAGTTCATGACCGAGGTTTTCGTATAGAGCCATGTACAGCGAACATCTGTTATCTCTTGCATATTCCTCAAGAAAACTGATCCGCCTTTTTCCGATATTTCGCTTGGGAACATTGACTATTCTCCTAAATGAAATATCATCCTTGTACACGATCATCCTCAGATAGCATAGGACATCCTTTATCTCTGTTCTCCCAAAGAACTGAACGCCGGAATAGATGGTATATGGTATCTTCTCTTTCAGAAGACCTTCTTCTATTGTTCGCGTTACATAGTGCGCTCTGTAAAGAACGGTCATATTCCTGTACGGTACCCCCTGTCCCTTCAGCGCAAGGATCTCTCCCGTGATCCAGTCTGCTTCTTTAGCTGTATCAGACGCCAAATGGCACAGAACGCTTTCACCGGAAGGAAGCGTTGCCACAAGATCCTTCTTTAATCTGTATATGTTTTTATCGATCATTGAATTAACAGCCCCAAGAATTTCCGGAGTAGAGCGGTAATTATCATTCATCATGATAGTTTTCACAGCAGGGAATTTCCTGTCAAAGTCAAGCAAATATCCTACATCAGCTCCTCTCCATGTATATATGGTCTGGTCAGGATCTCCAACAACAAAGAGATTTTTATGGTAATCTGCCAATACTTCCATGAGTTCATACTGTATGCCGTCAATATCCTGAAACTCATCGATCATAATGTATTCAAGGCGCTTTTGCCACTTGAGTCTGATCTCGGGATACTCTTTAAAAATATACAAGACAACCTTTATAAGGTCATTGTAATCAAATCCAAAGCACTTACGCTCCTGGTAAAGATAGCCATAGAAAAGAATATCCCGGATATTATCGGCCGAGTCATATTTCTCCTTAAGTTTCTCGAGTGGCAACGACATCATTTCTATGTAATAATCCGGCTCGTCCTTTGTCTTCCTGACTTCAAACATATCTCGTGCAGAGCCGAATGTCGTATCTCTTAACGATAATCCCCGTTCTTCGTATATGATCTTCAGCATATCGTCTATATCAGAATTATCGAGTACAAGAAAACTCCTGGGATATTGTACAATATGAGAATCCTCCTGGAGCACGGATACGCAGAAGCCATGAAAAGTATTAATATACCCCGTATCGTTATCACCTGTAAGGCCATGTATGCGCTGCCGCATCTCATTTGCTGATTTATTCGTAAAAGTAACACATAAAATGTGCCCCGGCATGATGCCAAGTCCGTTAACAAGATATGCAAACCGGAATGAGAGCGCCCGCGTCTTTCCGCTCCCTGCTCCTGCGATCACACGCACAAATCCTTCAGTTGTTGTTACGGCTTCTTTTTGAGATGCATTGAGTTGATCAAGAATGTCCATAAATTCCCCTTCACAGGCTTATTCCTCTCCTCTTCCAAATGAGTATATCATATAAAGAACGTTTATGCAAACATATGTTCGCCAGTCGGAGGTTTATGACACCAAATGAAGAGGAAGCGCCTCATCGGCGCTTCCTCAGACTGTAGACAAAGTGGGAGTGGAACTTCGAGTTCCACTCCCGTTTTCTGCTTTAAAAGGATTTTTCATCATGCAGCCATCGGACAACCAGATAATTGATCGTATGGCGGTCCTATTATCCCCTTTCTTTGAAGCA
>JAILLI010000125.1 GCA_024693225.1 Lachnospiraceae bacterium | reverse complement strand
AAATCAGCCAGCTCCATAAAGGAAGGTTCAAGACGGTGACCGCCGGATGAACATACCTCTATGGCTATGTCGGGTATACTCTCCCTGATCTTCTTGAAGAAACGCCTTGTGGCATACATCACCTGCCGCAGTCCTTCCCCGTAACTCTCCGCCCCGTCGCAGCCTATACCTATGGTATCGTTGTAATCGATCTTGATATACTTAAATCCGTTGTCCTTAAGCAAGCCTATGACCTTGCCCGTAAGATGATCATCGACCCAATCCATTCTCATATCCCAAAAGCGCCTGGTCCCGGATATTATGACCTTTCCGTCTCTGGTAAGGAGATGGTCCTTATCATTTACAGCATCGGCATCTTTACCCACGACCTCAAGCTCGAACCATATACCGGCCTTCATGCCGGCTGCATTTATCTTCTCAACCACAGGCTTAAGACCGCTGGGGAAAAGATCTTCGCCTATGTTCCAGTCTCCCGCCCTGTCCTGCCAGCCCGTGATCCTGTCCGCATACCAGCCCGCATCGATGACAAAATAGTCGTAACCCCTGCCCTTTATAACGGGAAGGATCCTGTCTATATTTTCCTCCGAGGGTTCTCCCCAGGTCGTACAGTACTCATTGAAAAAGAGGGGAAGGTTCTTTTCCGTCTGTTTTTCTGTCAGCTTTATCCTCTGGGCATCAAGGAGCCGGTCGCATACATATGCCAGATCCCCTTCTGCCACCGTGACAAAACACTCGGGGGAGATAAACTCCTCTTTGGGTGCCAGTTTTTTTCTCCAGTGACCGTACTCGTAATCGGCAAGTCCTGCTGTAAGTGAAAGGTTCTCGTCGATCCTTACGGCTTCCATCTGCCATGAGGAAGGGCAGGCAAGGGTCAATCCCCATATGATGCCGGCTTTTTTATCTTCAAGTGCCCCAAAGGGGAAATATCCCCGGATCGGCATGGATCCCACGGTCCCCCATTTTTCACACCTGACCCCGAACCTTGCCCAGGAGGGTTCAAGCATCAGATCCTCTATGGATTCCTCTCTATGTCGCCCTTCCGCGCTCCAGCGGGTCCTGAACCTGTGCAGGGTCATCCTGCCCGTCGCCTCATCTTCCGCATAAGGGGTAAGTCCGGACAGGTTTATGGAAGAAAGAGCCTCTATCATGATATCCTCATCTGATCCGTTTATAACTTTGGAACATACCGTAATAGCTCTTGAAGCCTTACAGGCGGTCAGAACGTGCTCGGCCTTTATCCCACCCTCACCTTCAAGATATGTTGTGACCACAGTCTTGTCATCTGTCCGGTCACACTTCTGTGACAGGTACTTCATGGACATGGTAAGACCGCTGTTATGGCGTGTCATCCCGGCAGCAAAGCCTATGATCGAATTGTCTCCCGTGCAGGATAACTGGATAAGAGGGTCCGCCCCTCCTTTATTGAAGGAAGCAGCATCTGCTCCACCTTCCGGTATCAGCGAGAATGTAACATTTCCCTCCTCTGATATGATATAGACCGCCTCCATATCATTTACGGGTATATACTTAACACTTTTTTCCATAACTCTTTCTCCTTTTATCCAGGTCACCCGCGCATCAGGATCTGCTTCCGGAAAAGCACGGGAAGATCAATATAAAGCCTTATCAAAAAAGCGGCCATATGTCATGACCGCTTTTACAGAACATCCGAAGCTTACAGTTTTCCCCCCGATGTGGCGATACCCTCGATAAACTGCTTCTGGAAGAATATGTAGATGACTATCATCGGTACGCAGGATATAAGGGCTGCCATCATAAGCTCCGGATACTTCTGCTGGTACTGTCCGTTCATCTTGGCAAGAGCGCTTGCAAGCGTGGTCGCCCGGTTATCGGGACATACTATCATGGGCCACATAAGGTCTTTGTAGGCAAACACTGCCGTGAATATCCCAAGTGCGACCATGGCAGACTTGGTAAGGGGCGCCATGATGTAGAAAAAGGTCTGTGGTATATTGCATCCGTCAAGCCTTGCCGCCTCCTCTAAGTCCCTTGGCAGCTGCATATATGCCTGACGCAGGAGGAAGGTGCCGAAAGCCGTTACTATACCGGGGAAGAGAAGGCCCCATATGGTATTGGTCAGGTGAAGCTTGCTGACCATTACATACTGGGGAATGATGAATATCTGGACCGGTATCATCATCTGCAAAAGGACAAGAGCAAACATGAGCTTCTTGCCCTTGAAGGCCAGCCTTGCAAAGGCATAGCCCGAAAGGGTCGCGGTACCTATGGCAAAGAGTATGCGAAGTACGACCATGCCCAGGGTATTGGCGTATAATCTCACAAAATCCATTGCCTTTATGACATTTCCGAAGTTCTGGGTCTGCCATACCGAAGGAACGATAACGAAAGGATCGACCTGCATGGTCTCCGCGGTCGTCTTGAAAGCGGTCAGGAACATCCATACGAAAGGCACCAGCATGGTGATCGAAACCAGTACCAGTATCAGGTATATCAAAGTCTTATATATTATCTTCTTCATGCCCGTCTCCTCCTATTCGTAATGGACCCATCTCTTCTGTCCGATGAGCTGGATGACCGTAAGTATCAGGATAAACACAAGCAGCACTACCACAACGGTGGCCCCGTATCCCTTCTTGCTCTGCTCAAATGAGTATTTGTAGAAAAGGAACACGAGTGATTCCGTCTTCTTCCACGCGGGATTGTTTAAGTCTATCAGCATATAGATAAGGTCAAATACCTGCATGGCAGCTATTATCCTGGTAACGATGACAAAGAATATGGTCGGCGATATAAGAGGTATCGTTATATTGATAAGCTGCTGCCAGCCGTTTGCCCCGTCAAGCGATGCCGCTTCATAAAAGTCTCTCGGGACCTCCTGAAGACCGGCCAGGAAAAGGACCATGTTGTAACCGATAACAGACCATATACCTATGACCGCTATGGAATAAATGGCGATCTTGGGATCCGATATCCAGTTAACCTTGACATGGAAGGTATTATTGATAAGTCCGAAATTCGAATTGTAGAGCCATTTCCATACCATGGCTATAGCTGCCGGAGCCACTACCATGGGCAGGAAGAAGACCGTCCTGAAAGTATCGCGTCCCTTGAGCTTTTTGTTAAGAAGGACTGCGAGCAAAAGAGCTATAACTATTGAAAATGGAACCTCCACTATGGCATATTTGACCGTATTGGCCAGTGCCTGCCATACCTCCGAATCACCGAAGACTTTTTCATAATTGGCAAGTCCGACGAACTTGTTTCCCTTTCCGAAGTCTCCTGTCTTGTAAAAACTCTGCTTGATCGTGTCTATCATCGGATAGATGTTTAACACGATCAGTCCTATCATTGTCGGAAGTATGAACAGCCATCCCCAAACGAATTCGCTGATCTGTCTTGATGAAGCTTTCTTCTTCACGTTATTCTCCTTTTTTAAGAACCTCTGATGTTTCCATCTTTTATCTGTAAAGGGTGCGCCCAAGGGAGCAGTTCCCCAAAGCGCACCCTTCATATCGTAGTTTACCACTTACAATGGTCTGTCAGGAAGGATTGTCTTATTCCTCAGCCAGATCTGCGTTCATCTCTTCTGCGATGGCCTTGCAGACTTCTTCCGTCTTGCTTGCATCTGTCCAGCATTCCTGGAGCTTTTCGATCATCATGTCTTCCCATACTGTCGTATCTCTTGAGTAAGGTCTGAATACGAGCTTGGCATCAAGCATCTTCATATGTCCGTTAAGGTCGAAGCAGTCAACGCTTTTAACCCATGCATCAGATGTTCCCTTGTAAGCTGACATCGTAACGCCGAGTTCTGCCTGCTTGAGCTGTGCTTCCTTGGATCCGAGATACTCTATAAGGCTCCATGCTGCTTCAGGGTTCTTGGTGTTTGCTGCTGCTGCCCATCCAAGTCCGTTGTAGATAGATACACGGTCATCAGGTGTGCTGGTGAAAGGAAGGACTGCTACGTCGCAGTTTGCTGCTGCATATTCATTGTCACGGTATCCTGCGAGCATCCATGAACCGTTGATGGACATTGCAACCTTGCCTGCGCAGAGGAGCTCGTTGGGAGCTGTCTCGGAAACAGTTGCAAGATCAGGACATGAGCCGTCTGCGATCATGTTTGTAAAGAGCTGGACAGCCTTGATGGAATTGGGATCGTCCATACCTGAGGTCTTCTTGTCGTCGCTTATAACATATCCGCCCATTGAATAGATCGTATTGTAATAACCTTCCTGGTTGTTGCCCGGAGCGATGGCATATCCCCAGTGAGCATCATTTGTGAGCTTCTTGGCATTTGCTGCAAAATCATCCCATGTCCATGTATCATCGGGATAAGGAACTCCCATCTCATCAAAGATGGTCTTGTTGTACCAGAGAGCTATCGTGTCGATATCCTTGGGAACTGCATACTGCTTGTCATTTGACTTGTACAGATTAACGATACCTTCGTAATAGTTGTTAAGATCGATCTTGTCGCTTGCTGCGATCTTGTCTGTAAGATCAAGGAGCTGATCGTTTTCCATATACTTCTGAGCTACATTTGAGTGCATCCAGAATACATCGGGAAGCTCTCCGCCTGTTGCGCCTGCTTCAAGAAGTGTCCAGTAGTTATTCCAGTCAACAACCTGGATCGTAGCCTTAACGCCTGACTGTGCGCTCCACTCGTCAACGATCTGCTGGAGTCCGGGCCTCTGGCCTTCGTCCCAGATGGTTACGTTGAGCTCACCCTCTACGCTGCTGCCGATGCTCTCGGGAGCTGCTTCTTCAGCTGCAGGAGCTGCTTCCTCTGCTGCGGGAGCGGCTTCTTCTGCTGCGGGTGCAGGTGCAGGTTCAGCTGCGGGTGCTGCTGCCTGATCTGCGGGAGCTGCCGTATCCGCACCGCCACAGGCGATAAGTGAAAATGCGGTAAAGGCGCTGAGTAAAATTGCAACTATTTTCTTTTTCATACATAACCTCCTAAATAATAAATACCTTGTTTAGTAAACGTAATGTTACCCTTTGCCGATTACGATTACTTCTTTATCATAATCACCAACTCGGTCTTTGGGTATGGTATTTCGTGAAATCATTATGTCATTTTGTGACCTGCTTAAAATTTCCGGAAAGGAGCTCCGGGATCATCCCCGGCTGTCTCACTTCGCTTCAAGCACCTCCACAAAGGAAACATATTCCTGCCTTGCAATGAAACTGTTGATGTAATACTTTCCAAGGGTCAGTCCCATGTTCATAAGCTCGTCTCCGTAGTACTCTTCGTCCCGGATCACATACTTATAATCTTCCTTAAGTCCTGCGAGCTTCACATAGCCGGGGATCTGATTAACCTTTGACTTCATTGAATAGAAACCGACTATTGCCTTTTTCTTATCCTTCGAAACCACTATCCAGGATGCTTCATCCTTTTCAAAAGGAGAACGGAGCCTGTAGAAGGTACCGAACTGGATAAGCTCCCTGTGTTCCTTCATGAAGCTTATCTGCTTTTTCACTTCTTCAAACTCTTCGTTACTTATCTTATTTAAGTCAAGTTCGTATCCGAAGGTGCCAAAGTATGCCACGTCCGCACGGGTTGAAATCGAAACGCTTCGTCCCGTCTGCTGGTTCGGAACTGCGGAAACATGGGCTCCTATGGAGGATATGGGATAACCGAAGGAAGTTCCGTACTGTATCCTTATCCTGTCAATGGCGTCGGTGTTGTCCGAGCACCAGGCCTGAGGCGCATAGTAGAGCATTCCCGCATCATACCTGTTGCCGCCTGATGAGCAGGATTCGAAGAGGATCTCAGGGAAATCCTTCCTCAGTTTCTCATAAAGGCTGTAAACGCCCATGATATATCTATGGTAGATCGTTCCCTGTTCGATAGCGGGCAGATTCGCATTGTAGACCTCTGTAAGGGATCTGTTCATGTCCCATTTGATGTAGCTGATCTCTGCGTTTTCTATCACCTTTTTAAGCATGCCGTAGATATAATCCACAACCTCTTCCCTTGAAAAATCAAGGACCAGCTGATGCCTTCCCAAAGAAGATTTCCTTCCCGGAGTGGCCAGTGCCCATTCGGGATGCCTTCTGTAAAGGTTGCTGTCGGGATTTACCATTTCAGGCTCGATCCAAAAGCCGAACTTCATTCCAAGAGCGTTTACCTTCCTTGAAAGACCTGCCATCCCCTGAGGGAGCTTGTCGGGATTCTCCACCCAGTCTCCAAGGCCTGCGGTATCGTCATTCCTCGCGCCGAACCATCCGTCGTCCAGAACAAAGAGCTCAACTCCCGCATCCCTTGCCTTCTCGGCGATCTTCAGGATGCTCTTTTCATCAAAGTCCATAAAGGTGGCTTCCCAGTTATTGATAAGGATGGGTCTGGGAGTGTTCTTCCACTTTCCCCTTATGAGATTGTTGTTATAGAGATCGTGATATGTCTGGCTTAAGCTGTTCAGCCCTTCATCTGTGTGGGCTATGACAACTTCCGGAGTCTCGAAGGACTCTCCCTGCTTTAAGGGCCAGTAGAATCTGTCGGGATTGATACCCATAAGGAGCCTTAAACGTCCGAAGGTATCGCACTCAGCCTGGGCTACGAAGTTTCCGCTGTAAACAAAGGACATCCCTATAGCTTCGCCGATGAAATCATCCGTTCCCGGTCTCTTCACTATCACAAAGGGATTCTGGTTGGCACTGGATATGCCGCGTTTACTCTCTATGGAAACACTGCCGGAAGTGAGCTTCTTTACCTCGGGGATCCTCTCTCTTGCCCAGGCACCGGAAAACTGCATCCATTCATAATCCTGGTCCGGAAGGTCGATGCATGCGCTCAGTGCTTTGGTGAGCTTTGCTTCAGAGGGGCCGTTATTGGTAAATACTGCATGTCTCGCTATTACAGGATACTTGTCAAATATGGAATATGAAAGAGTCAGAGACATCCTTGCCACTTCGTCATCAAGGTATACCTCAAGTGTCATGGCCTCGTCTTCCTCCGCATAGGTAGCCGGAAGACCCTTTAAGGCGGATTTACCCTTAAAGATCTTATGATCCCTGTAAACAAAGGAACTAACTCTGGATCCGTTTGAGATCTCCACCTCATAAGCCTGGGTGCCGAAATCCGTGGTGCCGAAACAGGGGTATTCCTGACGGTTAAGCTCCATGGAATAGGATTCGGTGTCCGGATCCACTACCACATTCGACAACATAAATCGATTTTCTACATAAGACATATCTTCTTTATCATGGATAAGGCTGCCGAAATAGATGCTGCCAAGATCCCCCAAAGGAGTGACCCCCATGATATAGCTGATCTTATCGTTATACAAATGAAATTGCTTTGATTTGCTGTGCCAGATTATGTCCATTCGTAAAACCTTTCAAAAAATGTTGACAGTTACTTATAATCGGTTCAGGGTACTCTTAAGTATAAGCAAGCGAAACGTTTCTATAAATGGC
>JAILLI010000114.1 GCA_024693225.1 Lachnospiraceae bacterium | reverse complement strand
TATATTCTCTTCCTTCAGTATATCAGATATGAGCACCCTCTCATCCATGGGATGCTTTACGCCGCATATCTCCTGATAATCTTCATGACCTTTGCCGGCCAGTACCACTATGTCTCCGGGCTGTCCGTTTTTGATACAGTATCGGATGGCCTCCTTGCGGTCAGGTATCTCTATGTATTTTCCGTCTGTTTTACTTATCCCTGTCCTGATGTCGGCTATGATGTCCATGGGATCCTCATTCCTGGGATTATCCGATGTGATCACGGTAAGATCCGCAAGCCTTCCGGATACCTCGCCCATCTCAAATCTCCTGTTCCGGTCTCTGTTCCCTCCGCAACCGAACAGGCACACAAGCCTTCCCGGATCGTACTCACGAAGGGTCGTAAGCAGGCTTTCAAGTGCCATGGCATTATGGGCATAATCTATGAGCAGGGTAAAATCATCACTGACCTTTACAGGCTCTATCCTGCCCTTTACATGGCCTTTTGGCAGGACATCCTGTATGATCTTTGCGTCGATCCCCATGCAGTCACACACAGCAACGGCACACAGTCCGTTATATACCGAAAATTTCCCCGGCATATTGATCCTTACCGGATAGTTGGCGCGCCCCCTTACATCAAACTCCATCCCCAGGTGGGATCCGTGTCCGATAAAGTTCACATTCCCGGCACTGTAATCAAGCCCCTTTCCAAAGCCGTACCTTACGACATCACAACTTGCTCCTTCAAGTATCCTGTCAACATGTTCATCATCGCCGTTGACGATACCGGTCCTGCACTGGCTAAAGAGCATGGCCTTGCATTTTAAATAATGGTCAAAATCGGTGTGCTCATTGGGGCCTATATGATCAGGCTCGATATTGGTAAATATCCCTATGTCAAAATCTATCCCCAGGGTCCTGTGGAGCATAAGGGCCTGACTGCTGACTTCCATGATCACGGTATCGCAGCCGCTGTCTGCCATCTTTCGCATGAGCCTTTGGATTTCCGGCGAATCCGGTGTGGTATTGATGGTCGGCATATGCTCGTTGCCTATGATGATCTCGATGGTACCGATAAGTCCGACCTTGCGCCCGGCCTGCTCCAGTATTGATCTTATCAGATATGTTGTCGTTGTCTTGCCTTTTGTCCCGGTAATACCGATGGTATAAAGCCTGTTTGACGGATAGTCATAATGAGCACATGAAATATATGCCATTGCCGCTCTGGTGGAGCCTGCCCTTATGATCGCGGTCTTGCCGGTATCTTCCGGTATGTCAAGCTCGTCTTTGCCTCTTTCAACCACAATAAGGGCCGCACCCGCTTCAACAGCCTGCCGCACACAAGTATGGCCGTCGAAATTGGCCCCTTTTATACATACATAAACGCAACCGGGAACAAGCTTTCTGTTGTCTGTCACAAAGTCCGTGTAAGTTCCTTCCATGGTCCCTGCAAGTATCTCATAGTCAAAATCCTTACAGAGTTCAGATAACTGTTTCATGATTTTTCACCTTTTGAACACACAATGAACACATTTATACTATATCATATGTATCAGATAGTTGATGAACACTCACTATCTCCCCCTCATAAGTCTGAAAAGGTCTCCTCCCCCGGAGGCCTTTTCTCTATGTGAAAATCCGTAGAAGATCTTCAAACGGCGCCATTCGCATTGGGGGCCTTGTTGCCTGCAGTTTGTTACAAAGCATAATCCCGTATCTGCAGCTGCACCTTCTTCTCACCCATATATTCATTAAATCCGACCTGATAGAGCAATGATACGGTCTTCCTGTCCTTCAGCTCCTCATACATCCTCTCGCAGTCTTTGAATGATACCGCTTCGTATATCCTCACATTTCCTGCCCCATCCCTTCCTTCAAGAACAAGCTTTAATACGTTCTTACTCGGAAGCTGTACACTTCTTACAGGTATATCCTTCTGTGCAAAGAGAGGTCTCGGGTTTCCTGTTCCGCAGGGCTCAAGCTTATCAAGCTCCCTTACAAACTCATCCGTAACATAACCTATGGGGAGTGGGATATCTATGACTGCTTTTTCGGCAAGCTCATCAAGGGACAGGGTACAGTTCTCATTGAGCCTTCTCCTGAGTTCGTCGGCTGACCCGGCCGGAAGTGACAATCCGGCTGCCATCTTATGGCCCCCGAACTTGGTAAAAAGGTCTGACACCCTGTTAAGCCCGGCATACATATCATATGCGGCCGTCGACCTGCCGCTGCCCTTGATATTTCCGTCGGCATCATCCGTAAGGACTATTGCAGGTCTGTCAAAATGCTCCCGCAGCTTTCCCGCAACGATCCCTGCCAGGCTTTCATGACACTCCGGCATATAGATGACCAGCACCCTGTCGTTTGCAAAGCTTTCTTCGGTCATCCTTACCGCCTTATTGGTAAAGGCCATGGTCATGTTCTTGCGGCTTATGTTCAGCTTTACAAGCTCCTGCGCCGCTGCAGCAGCCTTGTCCTTATCCTCCTCTAAAAAAAGGTCTAATGCCGCATCCGCTGTCTCAAGCCTTCCGCTGGCATTTATGCATGGACCCAGTACAAATCCTATTTGGTATACCGACAGGTTCTCCCTTTTTGTCCCGGTGGCATCGATAAGGGCGTTCATCCCGACATTTGACGTATCTTTCAGCAGCTTAAGGCCGTATCTGACCGCTACACGGTTTTCGTCCACAAGCTCCATTATGTCTCCTACCGTTGCAAATGCAGCAAAGGCCAGGAATTCTTTCATAAGTTCATCCTTTCCCGATACCGTCTCGCCAATACCGGTATGCTCATACAGGTATGAGATGAACTTATAGGCTACCATGCCACCGCAGATCCCCTTGAAGGGATATGGGCAGTCGTCGCGTTTGGGATCTATGACAGCATCCGCCATAGGAAGTATCTGCCTGCGCTCTCCACCTGTTTCCTCATAGGGAACCTCATGATGATCCGTAACGATCACACTCATGCCGAGCGACATGGCAAGCTCGGTCTCTTTTGCCGCAGCTATACCGTTATCGCAGGTTATTATGAGCTCTACACCGTCATCATATGCAGCCCTTATGATATTCTCATTAAGGCCGTACCCGTCCTTTATACGTTCGGGAAGCCTGACATCAACGATCCCTCCTGCGCGCTCGATCCCCTTCTTCAGGATGAAAGATGCGCATACTCCGTCAATATCATAATCTCCCACTATCCTTATGTGTATCTGGGCTTCTATGGCCTCTTCCGTAATCGATGCCGCAAGATCCATATCACGGAGCTGCGCCGGATCATGCAAATGCGACAGATCACCGTTTAAGTATGTATCGATCTCTTCATCCGTCACGGGACCCCGGTTCCGGATGATCCTTGCAAGATAAGGACTTATGTTAAAATCATGCGCTATTTTGTTAAAATCGGCCTTCTTGGCCGCTACTACCCATTTTTTACCCATTTATTTCCT
>JAILLI010000112.1 GCA_024693225.1 Lachnospiraceae bacterium | reverse complement strand
GGTAACAAAGCACTATTCTGAAGCCAGGGACATTCTTCTTCTGGCTTATGAGAGGTATCCCGACAGGGCAAATGTTGTCTACGCTCTGTGCGAACTTGCCATCAAGCTCGATGAAATATCAGAAGCTATCGAGTACTATCGGGAATACGTTCATTTAAAACCCCACGATACAAACAGATATGTACTGCTGTACAAGATATATGACGCCCAGGATGTGCCCCTTGAAGAGAAGATCTCTCTTCTTGAGGAGTTCAAGAGAGCGGAGTATACCGAGAAATGGGCATATGAGCTGGCTCTTTTGTATCATAAGGACGGCCAGGAGACCAAGTGCGTTGAAACATGTGACGAGCTGGCACTGTGGTTCGGAGAAGGACCGTATGTGCGCAAGGCACTTGAGCTCAAGATGCAGCATTCGCCCCTTACCAAGGAGCAGCAGCAAAAGTACGACGGGGTATATGATGCTCCCAAGATCCCTACCGGGGAGACTGAAGAAACCGTTCATATATACGAGACGCAGTCCATGTCAATGTACGCAAAAGGCGTCAGCCCGTATGAAACGGCTCCGATGGGAGCGGATAAGGACTCACTGCTTAGTTCGGTCAAATCGGCGGATGAGGGGCCCAGGCCGGCAACCACCGCTCCGGCAGGTATTTCACAGACTTCCGATATTAAGGTAGCACCGTATTCAAATGATAAATATTCAACCATGAACCTGCAGGAGGAGCTTGCGAGGAACATGGAGGAATTCTATGCCAGGGAGAAGAATGTCGAGCCTGCACCGTACTATGGTGTAACTTCGCAGCTTTACGACCCGTCCCAGGAGCAGTTCATGCAGCAGCTCAATCAGGCGGGACCTGCGCAGCAGAGCGTATACGAGCAGCAGCCGGCATACGAGCAGCAACCCTTATATCAGCAACAGCAGGTATACCAGCAGCAGCCCTACCAGGAGCAGCCGTACCAATACGTTCAGCAGAGCGTATATCAGCAGCAGCCGTATCAGGAGCCGCAGCAGTATGCACAGCAGAATGTATATCAACAGCAACCGGTATATCAGCAACAGCCGGTATATCAGGAGCCGCAGCAATACGTTCAGCAGCCTGTTTATGAACAGAGCGCAGAGCCTGTTCAGCCTGTACAACCTGCAGAGCCTGTTCAGCCTGTACAACCTGCAGAACCTGTCCAGCCCGTACAACCCGCAGAGCCGGTACAGCCCGAACCCGAGACTATCGTAGACGATCAGGTTCCCGGCCAGATCGATCTTTCCGATTTCATGAAGGATTGGGAAGAGAAGAAGAAGAACGGCGAGCAGCAGCGCAAACAGCAGATATTAAACCGGACCAAAGAGCAGACCCAGGACATAATGGCACAGCTTGCAGGTGTCATTCCCGGGATCGACAATATCACCGAACAACAGCCGGAGAACAAACCCGCCGCAGAGCCTGTTAAGGAGGAATCCCCCAAGGTTGTCGAAGAGGTACTCAAAGATGACAAGAAAGGTGTCGTGACCAGAACAACGATACCTTCACCGATATTTGAAAGAGAAGAAGTAAAGAGGACCGAATCGGGAGCGAGGATCAACGGTCCCGTCAAGGCATCCATAACGGGCACGATACCCGATATCCTTCCGGATGCCGATATGCCTCTTAAGGGAGACGTACTTCCTTCGGGAAGAAAGCTTACCCTTGATGAGGAGTATGGCGGAAACCTCGCACAGATAAGAAAAGAAGACGTCCAGCTTGTAAAGAGGCTTACCGGAGAACTCCCCGAGACCGAAGACGAGCCGGAGGAGAATGTAAAAGAAGAGCCTGTTCAGGAGGCTGAGGATTACGGCGAGACCGAAGAGATAGAAGAGGTTGAACAGCCCGATCTTCCCGAAGACGACGAAGATGCGGACAGGAATGATGAAGTTGTTCCCGAACCCCTTCCGGTCAAGGAGCCTGAGCCGATGGCTGAGCCCGAAACCAAGATAACGGAAGAAGCCGGTGATGGTGCAGAGCCCGTAGAAGAGCCTGTAAAAGAGCCGGAAACTCAGGCAAAGAGCACGGATGATGCCGACAAAGAAGCCGTAAAGCACGGCCTGACAGCTCCGATACAGTATCCGTACAGCGTTGATGACATTGGCGAAGTCGAAGAATTCGAGACGATCGACCAGCCGGATGATGTTGATGATATGATCAAGACGCGTCCCATCCCGCAGGAAGAGATAGAAGCAAGGATGCGTTATGAGGCTGGTATCGAGGAAGAATACTCCGGTGAAGAGGAAGCCGAGCCCAAGAAAGCAAATCATCCTTCATGGATGACTCTTGAAGAGAACGTTACGAGCCGCAGGGATTTTGACGAATCCGAGATGGCCATATTCGGAAGGTTTGAAGGAATCGAATCCTTAAAGGCTCAGATAGTGGACGTTATGGACGATATGAGGATGGAAGCGTCCCGCGGTAATGTTATCGTCATGGGATCCGAGAACTTCGGAAGAAAGAGCCTTGCCATAGATATCGTAAAGGCGATCCAATCAATGGATTCGACATTCTCAGGCAAAGTTGCCAAGATATCCGGTGAAGCACTCAACAAGAAGAACATCCCGATGACGCTTCAGAAGCTGGCAAACGGTGCGCTCATAGTCGAGAATGCCGGAGGACTTACACCGATCACGGTCAATGCCATAACGGAGACTCTTGAGAATGATGTGGAATCGATACTTGTTGTATTTGAAGGCGAGAAGGATTCTCTCGAGCCGCTCCTCAATGGTTGCAGTGAGACCAAGAGCGTCTTTAACGCAAGGATCACGATAGATGATTTTTCCAATTCGGACCTTGTGGCATATGCAAAGGGCTATGCGAGAGAGCTTGAGTACAGCATAGACGATATGGGAACACTCGCGCTCTACAACAAGATCGGCGATATGCAGACCATAGACCATGTGGTTACCGTGGACGAAGTCATAGAGATGGTGGACAATGCTATAAAACATGTGGACCGCAAGAACATGTCGCACTTTATGGATTTCCTGCTGGCAAAAAGATATGACGATGATGATTACATCGTACTAAGAGAGAAGGATTTTCTTAATTAGGCAGGACATTACAAGAAGATAAAGGGGGATACAGATGGCGGAATCAAAAAAGATCGATCCGTTTATTACGGATATGGACATGTACCTGTTCGGAACGGGTACGCATTACGATATATATAAGAAACTCGGTGCACACCCATGCAAAAAAGGACAGAAGCAGGGTGTGTATTTTGCCGTATGGGCTCCTAATGCTGCAGCAGTAAATCTTATCACTGATTTTAACGGATGGAACGAAGATGAGTATCCGATGAAGCGGCTCGAGCCTGCAGGGATATATGAGATATTCATACCCGGTATGGGTATTGACTTCCAGTACAAGTATCTGATCACAACCAAGACTGGAAACCGTCTGTATAAGGCCGATCCGTTTGCGAACAAGGCCGAGCTTCGTCCCGGAACCGCAAGCGTTACGACGGATATTTCCAAGATACGCTGGAGTGACTCGACATGGATGAAGAAACGCTCACAGACTGATCTGTTTGAGTCTCCGATCGCGATATATGAGTGTCATATCGGTTCGTGGATGAGACATCCCGGACGTGATGACGAAGGATTCTACACTTACCGCGAGTTTGCGGACAGGATGACGGAATATCTTCTTGATATGCACTATACTCATATCGAGCTTATCGGTATTGCGGAACATCCTTTTGACGGATCATGGGGATATCAGGTAACAGGATACTATGCACCGACGACCAGGTACGGATCCGCGGAAGATTTCGCATATATGGTGAACAAGTTCCACAAGAACAAGATCGGTATCATCCTCGACTGGGTACCGGCCCACTTCCCGAGAGATGCCCACGGACTGGCTGATTTTGACGGACAGGCTCTTTATGAATATGCGGATCCGAGAAAGGGAGAGCATCCCGACTGGGGCACGAAGATATTCGATTACGGCAAATCCGAGGTCAAGAACTTCCTGATCGCCAATGCGATATTCTGGCTGAAGGAATTCCATATAGACGGACTTAGGGTAGATGCGGTCGCATCGATGCTGTATCTTGATTACGGCAAGAAGGACGGCGCATGGATCCCGAACAAGTACGGCGGAAACCACAATCTCGAGGCAATAGAGTTCTTCAAGCACCTGAATTCATATATCCACGGAGTATTCCCGGGGGTCATGATGATAGCCGAAGAGTCGACAGCGTGGCCGAAGGTTACCGACATTCCCGAAAACGACGGACTCGGGTTTACCTTCAAATGGAATATGGGATGGATGCATGATTTCTGTGATTACATGAAGCTCGATCCCATCTTCAGGAGAGACAACCATTATAAGATGACTTTCGCCATGAGCTATAACCAGGCGGAGAAATACATCCTCGTGCTTTCACACGATGAGGTCGTACACCTGAAGTGTTCGATGCTGAACAAGATGCCGGGATTTTACGTTGACAAGTTTGCGAACCTCCGTGTCGGATATACATATATGCTCGGCCACTCAGGCAAAAAGCTTCTGTTCATGGGCCAGGAATTTGCCCAGGATACGGAATGGAGCGAGGACAGGGAACTTGACTGGTCGCTTCTTGCCGATGACCTCCACAGCGGGATGCAAAGCTATGTTCGCGAGCTGTTAAAACTGTACAACGAGTATCCGTGCCTTTACGAGCTCGATCATGAATGGGAAGGATTTTCATGGATCAACGCCGATGATACGTACAAGAGCATTTATTCGTTTGTCAGATACGACAGGGCAAAGAAGAAGAGCCTTATGTTCGTTTTAAACTTTACTCCGATGGAGCACGGCGATTACAGGGTCGGCGTTCCGAAGAGCGGCAAATACAGGCTGCTTCTT
The DNA here is from genome assembly GCA_024693225.1 of Lachnospiraceae bacterium. GTDB lineage: Bacteria > Bacillota > Clostridia > Lachnospirales > Lachnospiraceae > UBA2868. The sequence continues at coordinate 3,268 of JAILLI010000112.1, read as the reverse complement.
GAGGCGGATGACAAGCAGTTCGGCGGTAATTCAGAGCCTTCGAAGAAGAAAGTGTTTACGGCCGAGAAGATCAGCTGGGACGGACAGGATCATTCGATCGCCTATCCGCTTGCACCGTATGGCGCCGCGATCTTTGAATTTTAAGTAAAAATCACACAATCCTTGACCTCTTCTGCTTGAAGAGGTCTTTTCATATTAAAGTTTTCCGTAAAAGTTACCGAAATAGTATATGAAAATATGATATTGGATGTGCATTTACATATGGAAGGTGGCTCATGAACATCGATATTATCGGAAATCATGGCGCGAATCATGTAAATGACATGGAACATATCACATATGAGAGACCCTCTTTTTCAGCATCAAGGACGATGACGGAGAAGACGGGATATTCCTTAGACATTACGGGCAAAGTTAAGGAGAACGCTGCATACGGTAAGGAAGATCTGAAATCTGCACAAGAGATTGCGCAGATGGCCGGTATGACCAACGTTTCCGTTCAGAGTGATTACATGGCCGTGATGTCTAATTCCATGTCTGACGAAGATTTCGCCGAACTGGTAAAGGACGGGGTTAACCCCACAAAGATACCCGCAGGGGAGGCAGTGACCAATCTTGACCGGATCAAGATCAGGATGGCCGAGGCCGGTACGACCATTGCGGGCTATAATGATGACCTTACGGAAGACGACATAAAGGCTGTTTACGGCAATTCGATCAATTCCGGAAAGATCCTGTCGGATATGCTTGGCGATGCGGATCTTCCCGCAACGGGCGATAATATCTCCGGGATCAAAGAGACCGTTATGATGGCCCAGAACCTTAAGCCTCTTACGGATGAGGCCAAGGCATACATGGTGTCTGAGGAACTGTCCCCCACTATTGAGAATCTTTACAAAGCAGAGTACAGCGCAGCTTCAAAAGGATTTTCTTCTCAGAAAGTTCATTATGAAGGTGCAGCAACATATGCGGGAGCGGAACTGACCATGTCCAAGTGGGATGATCTGTCAGCTCAGGCACTTGAAGTCATAAAAGAAGCAGATCTTCCCGATGAGCAGGCCGCTCTTTCGGATGCCAGGACGATAGCCGGCCTGGGGCTTCCGATCACAAAGGAAACACTTACCGCATATGCGGATATTAAGGATATCAGCCTTCCCGCAGATCCGAAGGATCTTCTTGCAGCCGTAACGGTTGCCCTCGAAGAAGGAAAGAGCCCAAGGGAAGCAGTTCTTGATAATACAAAGAGTCTCTATACAAGGGCCGCAGAAATCGTCGAAGTATTTAAAAACATGGAAGATCCCGCGGATATTACCCGTCGCAGGCAGCTTGAGGAAGTAAGGCTTGCTATGACTGCGGAAGCAAACCTTACGCTTCTTCGAAAAGGCATCAATATCGAAACGCAGCCTTTAGAGCAGCTTGTAGAACAGCTAAAGGATGCTGAGAGGCAATTCTGGGCACCGCTTCTTTCGCCGGAGAATAATGCGGGCGAAAATCAGGGGACAGGGGATATCGTATCCGATAAAGAACTTGATGAGCGTATCGATCTTTTCAGGAAAACCCAAACTGCTGTCCGTTATATCCCGGAAGTTCCGGTAAGGGTCATTGCCGAAAGAGCCGGATCGGATGATTTTAACCTTGAGGGTATCGAAAGGCAGGGCCGTAATCTTCAGGGTGCATATGAGAAGGCAGGCGAGGCATACGAAACACTAATGACAGCTCCCAGAGCCGATATGGGTGATTCCATTACAAAAGCTTTCCGCAACGTTGATGATATACTCGCGGATCTTGATATGGATACAAATGAGGCAAACCGCAAGGCCGTAAGAACGCTCGGTTATGCCGGAATGATGATAAGCCGCGAGTCGGTGGATGAGATAAGACAGGCTACGGCATCCGTAGAGAAGGTCATATCGCTTATGACTCCCGCCAGAACTCTTCAGATGATAAGACAGGGACAAAACCCGCTGTCGGAGAACATCTTCGAACTTGAAAAGAAGCTTTCCGAAGAGCCGTTTGAGGAATCGACGGAGAAGTATTCAAAGTTCCTGCTCCGTCTCGAGAGAAGTGGCAATATCACCGATGACGAGAAGAAGGCTTTCATCGGGATGTACAGGCTGTTCAATACGATCGAAAAGCGTGACGGAAAGGTCATCGGGAATGTCCTTAATACAGGGGAAGAGCTCACACTTTCCAATATGCTCAAGGCTTCAAGATCAAACAGGCATACAAACGGTGAGTATGTCATAGATGATGATTTCGGATTCCTCGAGGAGCTTAACGAAAAGGGAGAGACGATCACATCACAGATCGAAAGAGTATTCCCTCAGTTGATCGATCCGGCTGCCGATAAAGATTATGTGGCCGAAAAACAGCGTGATATAAGGGCTGCGGCAAAGGCTCCGAAGGAAGCACAGGATATACTGTCCATGGCAGAAGCGCCTGTCACGGTGGAAAACATACTTGCAGTTACGGCACTTACCGGTGGCATGGGAAAAGGATATAAGAAGCTGTTTTCGGGCGAGAGGTCATTTGAAGGCAGCAAGGATGATGACAGAAAGAGGCTCCTTACGGAAGAGGATGCAGCAATGCTTGCCGACAGCCTTACAGACAGGGAGAGCCTTCAGGCATCCTATGAGAGTTTTCTTGACAAGGCAGCAGAAGTTGCAAAAGAAAACGCCGGCAGAGCCGATAGTTATGAAGACGTAAGAACACTGTCCATGCTCTATAAGCAGGTCGGATTTGCCTCTGCTCTATCAAGAAATGAAAGCTATGAGATCCCGGTAAAGCTTGATGAAGGCTGGACTTCTATTCATCTTACGATCGTTCACTCCGATGAAGAGTCCTCCAAGGTGAAAGCTTCATTTGAAAGCGATATTTACGGCAGGGTTGATGCGACGTTTTCGTTAAGATCCGGCGGCGCGGACGGATTTATCGTGTCGGATTCGCGTGCCGGGGTTGAGAATCTCAAAGGTATTGACGATAAAATAAAAGAGGGGTTGTCAAGGGAGCATATCGGCACGGCAAATCTGTCATATGTATTTTCCAACAGTTCCGTAAGAGAAGGTTATCTTCCGGAGTCTGATCATACGAAAGCTTCGGACAGGACATTATATAAAATGGCAAAAGCGTTCATAGGCGCAGTACAAACGGCATCACAGGCATAGACAAGAAGGAGAGACGGTATGAAGATCAATTCAAACATGCAGGCACTGATAGCACAGAACGTACTTCGGACCAACGAAGAAAAGAACAGCGCTTCGACAGAGAG
>JAILLI010000110.1 GCA_024693225.1 Lachnospiraceae bacterium | reverse complement strand
CAAAGAGCCTTTGCCGCATCCCACTGGAAATCCTGTGAATAGCGAAGGGCATTTGCCAGCCCCTGATAGAGTGACAGGGCAGCGGCGGCAACAAGTGCCGCCATTACCGCCATTCTTATCCACCTGTTTGTATAAAGTGCCGAAGGAATACGCATCTTATCCTTCCAGTGCATCGACTACCGCTTTTTTGAAGCTTTCGAGTTTGCTTTCGGCATCTTTAAGATCATTACCCTTTATGCCCATATAGAACTTGATCTTGGGCTCGGTCCCGGAAGGTCTTGCACAGCACCAGCTGTTGTTCTCTATGTCAAAATACAGAACGTTTGAAGCAGGCAGTCCTGTAGGAGTGACCTCTCCGGTCTCAAGATCCGTGATGGTATCCTTTGTGTAATCCCTGAACTTTAATACCTTAAGGCCGTCAAACTCCTTGGGCGGGTTGGCACGAAGCCTGTCCATCATGTCCTTTATCTGCCTGGCACCGTCGATACCCTTGAGGGTGATCGTATGGATGCCTTCCATGTAGTAGCCGTACTGCTTGTAGATCTTCTGCATCTGATCCCATACAGTGATGCCCTGGGACTTGCACCATGCCGCAACTTCGCACAGGCACATGACCGCAACTATGGCATCCTTGTCCCTTGCATGGGTCCCGGCCAGGCAGCCGTAGCTCTCTTCAAGACCGAATACATACTCGTAGTCGTGGTTCTGTTCAAAGAGCTTTATCTGCTCGCCAATATACTTGAAGCCCGTGAGGACTTCTATGAGCTTCACATTGTACCTTTCCGTTATGGCATCGGCCAGATTGGTCGTAACTATGGTCTTGATGAGGGCCGCATTGTCGGGAAGGGTCCCTGCCTTCTGCTTCTCCCTGAGTATATATTCAGCGATCAGCATGCCGGACATGTTTCCCGTAAAGGGGATGTACTCGCCGCTTTCGGTATCCTTTGCATATATGCCCAGGCGGTCCGCATCGGGATCCGTCGCAAGTACTATGTCAGCATCCTTTTCCTTTGCAAGCTTAAGTGCCAGGGTAAAGGCCTTGGGATCCTCGGGATTGGGGTATTCCAGGGTCGTAAAGTCGGGATCCGGCTCTTCCTGCTCACTTACAATATAAACATTCTTAAAGCCCAGCTCGGACAGGATCCTTCTTACGGGAAGGTTTCCGGTACCATGGAAGGGGGTATAGACTATCCTGATCTTGTCGGCCATCTCTTTTATGACCTCGGGATGGATGATCTGCTTCTTGAGTTCTGCCATGTACTTATCATCAATGTCTTTTCCTATGACATTATAGAGATGGGCGGCAATGGCCTCTTCCTTGCTCATGGTCTTTACATCATTGTAGTCCTTAACGGCTTCGACTTCCCCGATTATGTCCGTGTCCCTGGGAGAGGTGACCTGGGCTCCGTCTTCCCAGTATACCTTGTAGCCGTTATACTCCGGCGGGTTGTGGCTGGCGGTCACAACAATGCCTGCCGTACATGAAAGGGTCCTTACCGCAAAGGAAAGCTCGGGTGTGGGCCTAAGGCTTTCAAAGACATATGCCTTTATCCCGTTGGCATTAAGGCACAGGGCAGCCTCATCCGCGAACTGGGGGGACATCCTCCTTGAATCATAGGCTATGGCTACTCCCTTGTCAGCCGCATTCTGCTTCTTGATGTAGTTGGCAAGACCCTGGGTGGCTCTTCTTACCGTGTATATGTTCATCCTGTTGGTGCCTGCTCCTATGACACCGCGAAGACCTCCGGTACCGAACTCAAGATCCTTGTAGAACCTGTCCTGGATCTGGGCCTCGTCATCTCCTATAGCACGAAGCTCCGCCTTTGTGGCCTCGTCAAAATAGCCGTCATTCAACCAGTACCTGTACTGCTCCATGTAATCCATATCGATCCCTCCTGTTATTAGATTGGTGTGTTTTATTCTGCCACCATGCTCTTGCCCCTTCCGGCAAGGACATAGTTGGAATGATCAAGTGAAAAGTTGGGGTTAAAATAAGGATCCCCCGCTTCAAGCTCCTTCTTCCATCTGGCCCGAAAGATCTTGCATTCCTCTTCGTATCTTTGGGCATTTGCCGCGCTTGCCCCTTCTTCCGCATCTCTTCCCCGGGATGCCGATTCATAATGAAAAAGTTCGGCAAAGGGGGTAAATATGTTAAGAAGGCCCATTTTGCGAAGCTTAAGACACAGGTCTACATCATTTAGTGCAACGGCCAGGTCCTCACTTAAGCCTCCCGCCTCCTCGTAAAGGGACTTTCTGACCATAAGGCAGGCACCCGTTACTGCGGACACGTTCTGGGAATAGCACAGCCTTCCCATATATCCCAGGTTCTCCCTGCTCATCCTGTAATGTGTGTGGCCTGCCGTCCTGTGGGCTCCCAGCCCCAGCACTATACCCGCATGCTGTATGGTGTAGTCGGGATAGAGGAGCATGCAGCCCGTTGCCCCCACATCATCCCTCTGGGCATACATGAGGAGTTCCTCGAGCCAGTTTCTCGTGATCACTTCGGTATCATTGTTGAGAAGTACCAGATACTCTCCCCTTGCGTTTTTTACACCCAGATTATTGACCGCCGAGTAGTTAAATTCTCCTTCGTACCTTACGACGCGGATACGGGGGTGCTTTTCTATGGTCTCATAATACTCTGCGATCTCATCGGTAGCCGAGTTGTTCTCGACGACAATGATCTCGTAATCCTCATAGGATGTCCGCTCAAGTATGGAATTTATGCACCGTCTGAGGTCCTGTACATGATCCCTGTTGGGTATGACTATGGATATAAGAGGATAGGCGGTAAGGGCATATCTGATACGGAAGATGGTCTCAAAGGCCCTGGTGCTCTCTATGGTAAAGTCCTTGAAGCCGCAGGCCGTAAGATGGGCCGCGACCGCTCCCTTGGCCGCGTCTATGGCATAGCTCTTGGCATTTATGTCCGATGCCACGGATCCCGCATGGCTTCTCCAGTAGTAGAGTATCCTCGGGATATGCACTATGTTCTCTGCCTCCCTTGTCAGTCGCAGTATCATGTCATGATCCTGGCTCCCGTCAAATTCGGGCCGGAAGGTCCCGCACTTTTTTACAAGGTTCTTTGAAAATACCGAGAAGTGGCATATATAGTTATTGGCCCTTAAGTTGTCGGGTGCAAAATCCGGCTTGAAATGAAGGGTTACCATGTGGTCTATGGACCTGCCCGAAAAGGTGGTCTCGTCACAGTATATGTAATCGGCCCCCTTTTCGCATATGGCCTTCATGTATTCATAAAGGGCCGAAGGGTGCAGTATGTCGTCATGATCGAAAAGGCCTATGTAATCACCGGTCGCCATTTCAAAGCACTTGTTGGTATTGCCGGATATGCCCAGGTTCTCGGACAGTTTCTCATAGAGTATCCTGGGATCATTGTAGCTTTCCACCACAGTCTTTACATATGCATGTTCATCATCCGAACCGTCTGCGAGACAGAGTTCCCAGTCCGGATAGGTCTGGGAGACGACCGAATCTATCATCTGCCGCAGAAAGACTTCGGGCGTATTGTAAAGGGGGACAAGGATGGAAAATCTGATCTTCCTGTCAAAGACAGTCCCGGCCTCGGCCTTTGCCTCTTCGGGTGAAGGGAAAGACAGGGTGCCGTAAGACTTATAGGCGCGCCTTTCTATGATCTTGCTTTTGATCTTCTTTTTGAGCTCGGAGACAGACCCGTATCTTCTGATACGTCTTATCAGATTCCGGAAATGGCTCCAGACCAGCCTGAAGGGATATATGGCCTTCCACAGAAGGGAGTTGCGGAGCCTGTCCATCTTAAACCGAAGGTCGTTAAGCTCGCGTTCCGTATCGGCGAGACGCCGGGTCAGGTCTGTATTCTTGCTTCTTTCGCGCTCATACAGATCTTTGTAATATTCATTCGTCTTTGACAATTCCTCTGCGTGGTTCATATATATCACCCGGAGCCACCCTGCAGCTCTTTAATCCGGTCTTTTTGCGTACTATGGCACCGATCCTGTAGCGGACATGCGGATCGATACGGTCAAAGGGTATCCTGCACACGAATCCCGACAGGAGAACATTTTTTGCATCGGGAAATACATCGCTGATATCGGGCCTGTATCTGGGACTGGTCTCACAGACTATATACTCATGTTTTTCCCGGTCATCCTCATCAAGGGGTATAAGGAGGACAAATCTCTCGGTCAGGGCATTGTCCCAGGACATATTAAAGGCCCAGCCCTCTATGACATATGCATCCGCCGCGTCGGGCCCTATGCCCCTCTCTATGGAGCAGGCATCGATCGACATCTTTACCCTGTCACTGATCCTGCCCGGAAGCTTGTAGAGGACCTTTGTCCTGTTCCTCTTATCCGTGATCTGATAGTCGGGGACCGTGCCGCATCTGATCTCGTTTGTGTGGACATCGAGCCTGTATCCGTAAAACATGTCACTGCTTTGCAGCAGCCAGGGGTGCATGTCATAGAGGAGGGCTCTTTCGGCAGCAAGCCTTCTGGCTGCCGTATCGTTTTCCCCGTCAAGACCTCTGGCCAGTGACTCGTGGTGGGTCAGCAGGCATTCGTTGTTGACTATATTGTAATAACCCGCCTCAAGGAGCCTTACGCACAGTTCGACATCATTATACGCAACCTCCATTTTATCACAAAAGCCGCCTGTTTGATAGTATTTTTGCGCATCCACCATCAGGCAGGCCCCTGTTACCGCCAGCACATTCCAGGCAAACCTGTTCCTGCAGTAGTAGTGAACATACCTGTCCGACAGGCCGGCCAGCTTATGGACCGGGCCCCTTGCTGTCTTTGTTATCCCAACATGCTGAATGCTCACATCATCGGGGTAGAGGAGCTTGGCCCCGACAGCCCCCGCATAGGGCCTTGCCGCGTATAAGACAAGCTTTGACATGAAATCCTCGGTTATGGCATCCACATCATCATTCATGAAAAGAAGGAACCTGCCCTTGGCGACGGAAGCACCCATATTGCACATATAGGAAAAGTTGAAAGTCCGCTTTTCGTATATGTATCTGCCCCTGTCTCCCGGAAGGTCCGTGACATATTTTTCGATGATCCTGCGGTTTTCGTCCGCAGACCCGTTATCAACGACTATGATCTCATAGGGTATCTTGCCCGCATTGATCCTGATGTTGCGGATGCAGGTCTTGAGGACATCGGGCTGGTCCTTTGAGGGTATCACGACGGATACCAGAGGCCCCTCTTTTACGGAAGGTATGACGTTTATGCCCCTTCTTTTCTCCGCAGCCTCGCGGCAGAGTATGTAACCGGGCCGCTCATATCTTTCGGCAAGCTGTGCAAAGATCTCATGATCGTATACATCCTCCCGGTCACCGAACATGGCTTTAAGATCCCGGTGAAAGAGTATCTTTGCAACATGGGCAACACTTCCCGTCCTCTCAAGGGCGCGCAGGAGAAAATCCCTGCAACGGACATTGTCGCCTATCTCCGGGGATATCTTCATGGCCGGGACTGTTCTGGCAAAGACGGTCCTTATGGCAAAACATGTTTCGATATAGGGAAATGATACGATGGTATCGGGTGAATAATCGGGCTTTCTCCAGGGTGTCCGCAAGGTCCTTATACGGACATTGATATCGGACAGGTCGGCCGCGGTATCGCTTGTAAAATCCTCATCGGGGTATATTATATCCGCCCCTGCCCCGCTGCTAAGGAGCCTTTTTACCAGATCAGGCTCATATACACCGTCACGGCTTACAAAAATGACATAATCCTCGTTTATTCCCTCAAAGTTCAGGATGTTCCTCTCGTCATCCGGAAACAGGATGACGGCCCCGGTCGGGCAATCCTCTTTTCGTACCGGATCCGGCTCATCCTCATATGCCATTTCATATGCATAGGGCATGGTCTGTTTAAAGCATTCTTCTTTGTACTCAAGCAGAGCTTTTTCTTTGGAAGCACTCATAAGCCACCTACCGGCCCTCTTTTACCAGTTTTGCCGTAACATATCCTTCGGGAGCGGTATCCGACTTTATAAGTCCGGCCTTTCTCATGGCCCTGTAACGGAAAGTCTTCTTTTTCTCCCTTTCGGATCTGTCGCGCTCTTTCAGTACCCCCAGCATGTCATCATAGAAAGGGGCCTCGACCATGGAGATATGGTATGCCGCCTCCAGTCCTTTGGCATTCTGGGGAACGCCCTCGATAACGATCTGGGCATCATTGGTATCAAAGATATATGTATCTTCCGTCAGCTTGTATCCGTTCACCATGATCTTTGACACGTCTACCCTGAAGCCGTCGTTCAGTACATAACAGAGCTTTTCCATATGCAGAAGACAGGGGTACTCCGTAGGATCGATCCTGACGGAATTGATATAACGGTCAAAGGGTATATGCATGCTCACGTGTCCGTCATCGACATCTGCGATCATGTCTATATGGTTCTCCGCTGTAAAGTTTGTCCCTCTCGAAAAATAGACGGTCGGCGTATCGAGATTGCGCAGATAGGACCCTATCTTTACTATGTTGTCTATCCTTATGGTGGCGGTCGGCATAAGGACCTGCATGGTCTGGAGCGAAGCCTTGCCGCCGGATATGTATATCTGGAAGGAATGCTCCATTTCCGTAAAAAGCATCCTCTCTCCTATGTCTATGCCGCACATGCCGAAGACATCCATGCCTTTTCTTGAAAGGTAAAGGGCAAATCCCGAATCTTCCCTGCCCCTGAAATGATAGTATATGGCCCTGAAGATAACGAACTGTATGGGGATCTGGAAATCGAACACCCACTCGTAATCAAGGACCGTCCACTTCCCCTCTTTGGGGTCGTCCCCGTCAAGCACTATGTTGGAGAAGATCATGTCAAGATCGCAGTTTGAGACCGCCTTGTATTTCTTTTTGAACTCCCTCTTTCCGAAGACGGTATCAAAGCCGGACGAACGCCTGAATTCCGTTATATTCCTGCAGCCGTACAGTTTCCTGCAGTATATGTCTATGACCTCTTCAATGGCCTCATAATCTTCCGCATCCTCAAGCCTGTTCAGGTGATCCTCCAGGGTAGTTCCGGATGCATAGTCAAAGATGACCGAATCCTTTGCCTTGGAAGAAGTCCCCGCAAACATTGTCCGCTCGACCCCCCTGACAAGCCTGCATCCTACCGGTACGAGCCCCGTGTCCCCAAAGAGGTCCACAAGGTCGGAAAGGCTTTCGGAAAGATGGTCTATATGGGGGTTTGCATGGGTTGAAAGGGCAGTCTTGACCACTTCCTTGTCAGCGTCGGATGTACGTGATATAAGGGTACAGACCCTGAAATCTTCAGAGCGCTCATTACTGTATTTGGCGTATATGGGAAGCTTCAATCCCTTCTGCCATCCCTCATCACATGAGGCGAGCACGATAAAGGAGTTTGAAAACTCGGCAAACCTTCCCTCGGCTATCATCGAATCAAAGGCCTTTGACTCATCAAAGAGGACCAGTCTGTCGGCATCATAGTTCCGAAGGTTGGTGTTAAGATCCCCCTTGGCCGGAAGGGCATCATCCGAATAGATGGTATGGGGCAGCTTGTAATCGGGGTAAGGGTAGTAGAACCTGCAGTCATGATATCCGTTCGACTCTATCAGCTTTGTCAGGCTCTCCTTGGAGAAGGTCCTGACCCCGGCCGTATCCCTGTAGCCTTCTATGCCGCCGAAATAGGTGAGGAGATGGTCTTCCTTGCAGCCCGCAAAATATTTCATGCCGAGACGGTTCTCTATGGCTATCACTATCTTCCCGCCGGGGGCCAGATGGTCCTTTAAAACGGAAAGGAGCCTGTCATAGGGCCTGTCCCCGCTTATATATGACTGGGCATATTCAAGGACCCCGATCAGGGTTATGTAATCGAATTTGGTATCAAGACCCTTCTCCACATCCTCAAAGTTGCCGACCATGATCCTGATGTTGTCACATTCCTTGTTCTTGTGCGCGTTGATAAGGCTCCGCTTTTTGGACAGTTCGACACAGGTAACGCTGCCTGCAAGCCTTGCAAGCACCCCGGTTATGGCCCCGCATCCGCTCCCTATCTCCAGTACGCTGTCGGACCTGTTTATTGGAAGCCAGCCGGCCGCATTCTCCCTTATGTGGGACAGGTGATACATGACTGACCATGATCTTGACGCTGTGATATAGCGTTCATAATCCAGAGCCGGATTGTTCTTGACATAGTCAAGCAGCCTGTCTTCGATGGCTCCCTCCGAATACAGATCCTCTCCGCAGTAATATGTATAATCAAGTATAACGTTTCCTATGTGCTGCAAGCCCTGTTGTGTCATGACTTCTCCCGATCCGCCCCGCTCTCTTCCTTTTTGACCGTTACAACAGAGTTCATGTCGTAGAACCCCGTAGTGTTTTTTGATGAAATGACTGTAAGGTTGAAGACATCATACAGTCTGTGATATACGGTAAAGTTTCCTTCCCTGTATCCGACGCATCCGAGGGATATGAGGTATTCACCGCCCTGCAGGGACATGTTCTGGGTAAAGGTGACGGTATATGTATCACCCGCGCAGGGCGTTCCCGTGGTGATCTTCTCGAACATGGTATTGGTCCCTGTTATCTCCGTCCCCTGCATGTTCTTGAATGACAGGGCAAAGATGGGATCCTGTATGGTCTCGTAGAACCTGACCCTGACCTTTACCGTGAACTCCTCTCCCTTGATGATGGTATTGGTTATCACACCGTCCTTGTCATAGGCACAGTAATCCACGAACTCCGCCAGTCCGCTCCCGTACTCGTCAACATTGGGATTGAGCTGCATCATGTCCTTGAGGCCGCCGGCGCTGCTTTCCGTATCCGTCTTGGGGCCGACAGCCGTATCAAGCTGGCCTACCAGGACCTTCTTGTACATGTCTATTATCTCTTTGGGGTCGCCTTCCCCTATCTTATGCCCCTTCTCGAGGAGGATGACCCTGTCGCAGTACTTGCTTATGCTGCCCAGGTCGTGACTGACAAAAAGGATGGTCTTGCCCTGCTTCTTGAACTCCTCGAATTTCCGGTAGCACTTGTTCTGGAAAAAGACGTCTCCGACAGAGAGGGCTTCGTCAACTATCAGTATCTCGGGATCTATGTTTATGGCCACCGCAAAGGCCAGACGGACAAACATACCGCTCGAATAGGTCTTGACCTTCTGATAGACGAACTCTCCTATGTCGGCAAACTCCAGTATCGATGACAGCCTTGCATCTATCTCCTTCTCGGAAAAACCCAGCATGGTCCCGTTAAGGTATATGTTCTCTATGCCGGTAAACTCCATGTTAAAGCCGGCGCCCAGCTCCAGAAGGGCCGATATGCGGCCGTTTATGTTAAGGTCTCCCGATGTCTGCGTCAGGACACCTGTTATTATCTTGAGTATGGTCGACTTGCCCGAACCGTTGGTCCCTATTATGCCGACCGTCTCTCCCCTGTAGACATCAAAACTGACATCATCAAGGGCGAAGTGTTCTCTCGACCTTATCTTGTGCCCTATGTGCAGGGCCTCCCTCAGCCTGTCCCGGTTACGGTCATAGAGCCTGTAGACCTTGGACACGTTCTTTACCTCTATGGCCTTTACATCCTTTGATATCCTGCCCGCCTCCACATGGTCCGTATGGGAGACGGTCTTATTCGGTTGTCTTATCACATCAAGAAAATCACCCATGTCATCCCTCTACAGAACGTCGGCAAAATGGATCTTGAGCCGTTTGAAGATTATGGCCCCGAAAGCGAAAACGCACATCGTCAGTATCCAGAAATATGCCGTTGAATAAAAGTTCTCCCAGAACCATATTTTGTCTATGAAAGCATCCCTGTATCCCTCCACTATATAATTCATGGGGTTGAGCTTGAAGATTATCCTAAGCTTCGGTGACAGGGTCTTTATGTTCCAGAGTATGGGGGTGGCCCAGATACCCACCTGGAGTATGATGGATATGATCTGACCCAGGTCCCTGAAAAAGACTATGATGGAACAGGTTATGTAGCAAAGCCCCAGAACAAATACGAACATGCAGGCGCTGTAATAGAAGACCTGCAGGGTATACAGGTCCGGATAGAAGCCGTAACATGAAAAAAGGGCCACAGTGAAAACAAGGAAAAAGGCGTGAACAAATAGGGCCGATATGATCTTGATTATGGGAAGGATACTGATCTTGAAGACCACCTTTTTTACAAGGTAGTTGTATTCAAGAAGGGCGCCCGTTCCATTTGACAGGGCCTCCGAAAAGAAGAACCAGGGTACTATACCGGCTATCAGCCACAGTATGTAGGGGATGGTGATATCCCCCTTTACGGCGACCGCCCTTGAGGGAAGGGCCACCGTAAAAACGAACCAGTACAGAAGGACCGTTATGACCGGCTGTACGAATGCCCATACTATGCCCAGATAAGAGCCCGCATACCTTGTCCTGAAATCATTCCTGGCCAGCTTCCATATAAGCTGGCGGTTCTGATAAAGTTCCACGGGAAGTATGACTATCTTGTCATACTTTAAAAGGAATACCGTATATATGGCTATAAGAATGACGCAGGAAATGATCTTCTTGATCATTTCCTCGCCGGGATCCGCAAAGGGATTATGATGCAGTGCTATATAGAGTAAAAGTGCAACGATGATCGTCGTTACTACCGCTATGACCTGTTTCTTTCTTGTCATCACAGCTCCTTAAGGGTCGGCCAGCATTTGTCCTTATCCGACAGGATCAGGTCCATGCCGGAAGGTATGGGCCACTCGACCCCGATATCCGGATCATTATAGATGATACCGCCCTCATCATTGGGATGATAGAGTTCGGAACACTTGTATGTGAACTCGGCAAGATCCGACAGGACCAGAAAACCATGGGCAAAGCCCTTTGGTATGAAGAACATCTTCCGGTTTTCCTCGGAAAGGACCAGACCATACCACTTCCCGTAGGTGGCAGAGCCCTTTCTCATATCCACGGCAACATCAAAGACCTCGCCCCTTATGACACGGACAAGCTTGTCCTGAGAATATTCCTTCTGGAAATGAAGCCCCCTGAGCACTCCCTTTTTTGAGGACGACTGGTTGTCCTGGACAAAAGTGCAGTCTATGCCCGCCTCCTCAAAATCCCGCAGGTTATATGTCTCCATGAAGTATCCCCTCGCATCCCCGAATACCTGTGGACTGATGACGAGGAGGCCTTCTATCGGCGTCTTTTCTACTGTGATCTTTCCCATTTCAAATCTCCTGTATCTGCTGTTTAATTCATAAATCCCTTGTTCATGTCAACATTTCCGGATATACCGTCAACATGACCCTTGGATGTATACTGCCATATATCGTAATGGCCCGTATAGGTAGGACCCTCGGCCCTGTACTGGGCCAGCCATATCTTACATGAAAGGGCTGAAGTGTCGATCTTCTCTGTCAGCCAGTTCTTGTTGGCATACAGACCCGGTGTATATCCGGCCGATGCTATGGTCTCAGTAAAGGCCCTGATGTTGGATGTTCTCTGGGCTACCGACAGGGTGTTGTATCCGGGTCTGCCGGATGATTCAACATCCAGGAATACGGGCAGGTTCAGTCCGTAACCTCCGCAAAGCTCCGCACACATACTGGCCTCTTCCACGGCTTCCGTCTCATTTAAGGCTGTGGAGAAGAAGTAAACACCAACCTTGATGCCGGCACTCTTGGCTCCCTTTATATGGCTCCTGAAGTATGGATCTTCGATAAGGGCTCCCGTGGATGCTCCGCGGTATCCGCATCTTATGATGGCGAAGTCCACTCCCGATGCCTTGACGCTTGCCCAGTTGATGCTGGGCTGGTACTTGGATACGTCAATACCCAGTACTCCGGATCCGCTGTCAAGAGACCCGTCCTCATTAAAGTGATAGGACACGCCTCCTATGACCTGGTCGCCGGTAACCTTTTCATGATCCTTTGTATAATAATATGTCTTTCCGTCTATGTTCTGCCAGCCGGTATATATGAAGCCGGTTATTCTGCGGTAATACCTGTCAAAGTCTCCGCTCCTGTAGTCCCTGTATTTTGCGCGTCTGTATTCACCGTCTTCGTATACATAGAGAGGATTCTTCTCGGAATCATACAGCTGGGCATCATCCTTGTAGTCTGTTTCTTCCGTTCCGGGAAGGGGCTCGGGTGTCGGCGTAGGGGTGGGAGTTGGAGTGGGAGTGGGATTTTCCGGTTCGATCTCCTTGATTTCTTCCGTATCCTTCTTCTCTTCCTCTTCTTCCTCTTCTTCCTTGAGTTCTTCCTCTTCTTCCTTTTCTTCCTCTTCCTTCTCTTCCTCTTCCTTTTCTTCCTTTTCTTCCTCTTCCTTTTCTTCTTTTTCTTCCTCTTCCTCTTCCTTCTCTTCCTCTTCCTTTTCTTCTTTTTCTTCCTCTTCCTTTTCTTCCTCTTCTTCCTTCTCTTCCTCTTCTTTTTCTTCCTTTTCTTTATCCTTTTCCTCTTCTTCTGCTTCTTCCGCCTCTTCCTTGTCGGCAACAACGCGGTGGGAAGTCATGAGGTTCATGGCAACGACTTCATCCCTTGAAAATACCTGTAAGACCCTGCCGGCCAGATCATCAAGCGCGCCAAGGAGCCTTTCCGATACAGAGGCTATGATCTCGGTCTTGGACAGGTCCACCTGGGCCTCTTCATATAACTCGCCGTCCTCGATCGCTGAAGATTCCACGAACTCGACCGTATCGGCCGGAGCCGTTCCCGTCTCCACATCCGCAGCCCTGTTTCCGTTATCCTCGGCAGCGGCGTCGACCTCGCTCTCCTTCTTTATCTCATCCCTGATATTGGCTATGACCTTGTATTCGACCTTGGCCTTTACGCTCACCTTCTGTCCGACCGTGGGATATACATATCCTTTAAGATCGTCCGTACCTGCAATGGCGACCGAATAATCCCCGGCATTTATCCCCGTCAGATGGATTATACCGTCTTCGTCCTCATCATCATAGGTGCTCTCGTTATCATCCTCATCGGTGACGCTGATCCCCCATTTTACCCCTTTGACAAGGCCGTCATCATCATCAACGAGCTTGACCTTAAGGTCCTTTTCCACGCTGGTAAGGACTAAAGAGAGCATTTTGCCTTCGACGCTCTCTATGGGCTCGGCGGCAGCCGGCAGCTCTACTTCGTCGGTCTCTATGTCCTCCCCGTCATAATCGATCATCGAGGCATCATCCTCGAATACGGGGAGGTTGGCCATGGCGGTCTCCTTGTTGAGTTCCCCCCTGTAGTCGGCATAAACACTGGTTCCGAAGATCGATGATATAAGAAGCGCCACAGTCATCACAGCGGCTACCCAGCCTGCCGAGCTAAACCCCTTCTTCTCTTCGTCATCATCCCCGTCTTCCTTCATATCGGCGAGGCCGTCGGCAACTTTTTCGGTGATATCATCATATCTCCATTTTGCCGATCTCTTCCTGAATTCGGACGCTTCTTTCCCCTTTTTCGAAAGAAGGCCCATCTTCTCGATCCGCTCGATCCGCTCAAGTCCGTTACCAAGACCTTTGGGATCGGCCCCGCCTTCTTTATCCGCTGCAGGAGCCTTTGTATCCTTCCCGGAGCGCGTATCCGTCTTTGCGGATCCCGGTTTTTTACCGGTCTTTCGCTTTTTCTTTAACTCCTCGCTCCTTATGATGATCTTCTCATCAACGGATCTGCGTATTTCCTCGTTTCTTTCTTCTACCGCTTCTGCAAGGGCCTTTCTTTTCTTCGCACGCTTTTTATCATATGCGTAGAAATTGTCTGCGGGATCTTTTTGATCTTTTTGATCTTTTTGATCTTTGGGACCTTTTGGATCTTTGGCAACGCTTTGATCCGATGTGTCTATCTTCAGATATTCCTCTGAAACGATCTGTGATATCGTCTCACTGACAATGGCGCCCGGTTCGGGTTCGTTGGCACTTTTGTCGAACCTTACCGTAGACGTCATTCCCGACAGGCCGTCCTTTGCATCAAGCTTTTCGGACAATTCGACCCAGTCGAGCTGTTTGACCTCTTCGACCTGACTTTTCCTGCTTTCTTTCTTTTTCATTTTTTCCCCTTATCATCGGGTGCTCCCACACCCATTGCTTTCACTTTTCCGATCCCCTTTCGGAAAAGATCCTCTTACAGGCCGTTGGCCACATCGATCAGGTATTTTCCGTAATCCGTTTTGATGAGTGGCCCGGCAAGTTCCTTAAGCTGGTCTTTATCTATGAAGCCTCTTCTGTAAGCTATCTCCTCAATGCAGGAAATATACATTCCCTGCCTTTTCTGGAAGGCTCTTACAAAATCAGCCGCATCAAGCAGCATCTCATGATTGCCCGTATCAAGCCAGGCAAATCCGCGCCCCAGGGTTTCCACAAAGAGGTCTCCCCTTTCAAGATAAACATTGTTCACGCTTGTTATCTCGATCTCACCTCTTGCCGAGGGCTTGATGTTCTTTGCTATGGACACCACATCATTGTCATAGAAGTAGAGGCCCGGCACAGCATAATTGGATCTGGGTTTTTCCGGCTTCTCCTCTATGGATATGGCCTTCTTGTTCTCATCGAATTCGACCACGCCGTACTCTCTCGGATCCCTGACATAGTATCCGAATATGGTGGCCCCCTTCTCGCGCTCCGTTACCTGGCGGAGCACTCTTGAAAAGCTCTGTCCGTAGAAGATGTTGTCGCCGAGTATGAGGGCGACCCTGTCATCTCCTATGAAGTCCTCCCCGATCAGGAAGGCATCGGCCAGTCCCCGGGGGACGGGCTGTTCGGCATATTCCATACGAAGACCCAGCTGGCTCCCGTCACCGAAGAGTTCCTTAAAGACCGGCAGATCCCTGGGGGTCGATATTATGAGTATGTCCCTTATGTTTGCAAGCATCAGTATCGACAGCGGATAATAGATCATGGGCTTGTCATATACCGGCATCATCTGTTTTGACATGGCCTTGGTCAGGGGGTAGAGCCTGGTCCCCGAACCTCCGGCAAGAATTATACCTTTCATTTGTACATTTCCTCGTAATACTTCTGATAATCCCCGCTGGTCACGCGGTCCATCCACTCCCTGTGATCGAAGTACCAGCGGATGGTGAGCCTGATCCCATCTTCAAAACAGGTCTCGGGCTCCCAGCCTATCTCGGATGAGATCTTGTCGGGGGCTATGGCATATCTTCTGTCATGGCCCTTGCGGTCTTCCACATAGGTGATCAGGTCATAGTTGATATGGGCCTGTCTTTTGTCATCTTCGGGCAGCATGTCCTTTATGGTATCGATTATGATCTTTACGATCTCGATGTTCTGCTTCTCATTGTGTCCGCCGACATTGTACTTCTCGCCTATCCTGCCGCTTTCTATTACCATGTCGATGGCCTTGGCGTGATCCATGACATAGAGCCAGTCACGGACGTTCTTCCCGTCTCCGTATACCGGAAGAGACTTGCCCGACAGGACGTTGTTGATCATGATGGGGATCAGCTTTTCCGGGAACTGGTAGGGTCCGTAGTTGTTGCTGCAGTTTGTTATAAGGGCGGGAAAGCCGTAAGTATCGACATAGGCCTTTACGATAAAGTCCGAAGAGGCCTTGCTGGCCGAATAGGGGCTGTGGGGATCGTATGGGGTCGTCTCGTAAAAATAGGTACCCTCCCCGGTCAAAGATCCGTACACTTCATCGGTCGAAACATGTAAGAACCTTGCTCCTTCCTTGAAGCCGTCACCCCTCTCCCAGGCACTTCTTGCGCAGTTTAACATATTGAGGGTCCCTATGACATTTGTCCTGGCAAATATCTCCGGATCCCTTATCGATCTGTCCACATGGGATTCGGCGGCAAAGTGCACCACCACATCAACGTCGTTCTTGTCAAATACTTCCGTGATGGCATCCTTATCGCATATATCGGCCTTAACAAAAGAGTAACCCGGCAGATCCTCGATATCCTTCAGGTTCTCCAGATTGCCTGCATATGTAAGGGCATCCACATTTATGATCTTTATGGCATCACCATATTTTCCGAACATATAGTGGATGAAGTTCGATCCTATAAAACCGGCTCCTCCGGTCACGAGATATGTTTTCATAACTGGTCTTTCCTCATTCCTTATCTGGTTTTTTGATATTTTTAAGCATAGTCCTAAAAAAATATATCATATATGCCCCCGAAAAACAACCTTTCGGGGGCATTTTGTTAACATAACATCCTATCTGTCATCTGGCCAGAGGATAGTATTTCCCTTCATACTCATCCATCAGCTTCCCGTCGGGGGTAAAGACAGGGTGTACCATGATCTCTGTGGGGCCTTTGTCTGCATATCCTCCCCGGCCTCCGAAGAAGTCCCTGTAGTCAGATGCGGAGCCGAAATACCGGGGCCTGTCCTTACAGTACCTTCTGATCGAGGAATTAAGGATCGCCTTATATGCATGGTTTGCAAGGCTCCCACCCCGGAACATGTTCCGACCCAGTCTCACCGAGACTATGGGGTAGTCCTTCATGACCCTTTTAAGTATTATCCATATGGAGGGGTCGGTATGGACATGATGATGGGAATCTATATGCCACAGTCTTCCTCCAAACTTTCGGAAGGCCTCAAACTGGGCCCTTATCTCCTCCTCTACAAGGGCCCGGCTCCTTTTGGGAAGATAAAACCTCGTCTTCATGGACCTTGCAAAGTCTCCCGTAAAGCCCCCCTCACCGCACATAAGGGGGTCGGAGAGTATCCCTTTTGTCAGCGGCATTCCCGAGGTCAGGTTTAAGTGTATGCCGACCCTGTCTATAAAGCCTTTATCAACTGCCGCCTCCATGGCCTCCTTTGCCGCCGGCATGTTGGCCATCAGAGTGGTCCTGTCAATGAGGCCTTCTTCAAAGGCAAGACATATGGCCTTATTTACGGTCTCGTTCATGCCGAAGTCATCGGCATTTACTATAATCGCCAATATCTGTACCCCGCTTTTTTAACCTGCCCGGCATCCAGTATACCCTTTATGTCTATGAGGACCTTGCCTTCATTTGTCCCTTCTTTGAAAAAGGAATCCCACTCACTTATGGTCCTTTTTCTGTAACTGTCATGGGAAACCGCCAGGACCAGACAGTCTGCCCCGCGGCAGTCCTCCTCATCCGCCATCCCGTATCCGTATGATCTTAAAACCTCGTCAGGGTCTGCCAGAGGGTCCGTCAGGAGGGCCTTTATGCCATACTCCTCCAGATGCCTGATGATCTCCATTATCTTGGAATTACGGACATCCGGACAGTTCTCCTTGAAGGTGGCCCCGAAGAATACTATCCTGCAGTCCCTTACCTGTTTTCCGGCCAGAACCAGCTGCTTTACTATCTGCTCACCCACAAAGGAGGGCATGTCGTCATTTATCTGCCGGCCGGCGGATATTATCCTCGAGTGGTAGCCCAGACGCTCGGCCTCGTATACGAAATAATAGGGGTCTACCCCTATGCAGTGCCCGCCCACAAGACCCGGGCGAAAGCCCAGGGCGTTCCACTTGGTGTTCATGGCATCGATCACTTCGTTGGTATCTATCCCCATCCTGTCAAAGGCCATTGCAAGTTCGTTTATGAAGGCTATGTTGATATCCCTCTGGGAATTCTCGACCACCTTGGCGGCCTCCGCCACCTTTATGGACCCTGCCCTGTGAACACCGGCCTCTATCACGAGTTCGTATACCCGGGCGACCTCTTCGAGAGTTTCCTCATCCATTCCCGATACTATCTTCTTTATGTTCTCAAGTCTGTGCACCTTATCCCCGGGATTTATCCGCTCCGGAGAATAGCCGACCTTAAAGTCCCTGCCGCATATAAGCCCTGACTCCTCTTCGAGGATTGGAACGCAGATATCCTCCGTGACACCGGGATATACGGTCGATTCGTAGACCACTACGGACCCCTTTGTAAGGTTGCTCCCCAGTATCCGGCTCGCACTCTCGACCGGGTCAAGATCCGGTGTCTTGTCCTGGTTTATGGGGGTCGGCACGGCCACTATATGAAACCTGGCTTCCTTTAGTCTTGACGGATCCGAAGTAAATTCCACGGTTGAAGACCCTATGGCCTCATCCCCGACTTCATTTGTCGCATCCTTACCCGATCTGTAGGCTTCTATCTTTGCCTCGTTAAGGTCAAAACCTATGACCTTTGCCTTCTTTGCAAATGCCACGGCCAAGGGCATGCCCACATAGCCAAGGCCCACGACCGCCATCTTTTCTTTCCCTGTTTTGATATCCTCATAGAGACTCATGATCTTTCCTGTCTTCATCCTTTCTTAAAAAACCTTTTAAAGCCTGCCCCAGACCCTTAAGAAGGCCTGCCACCGTCTTTTTGTTCATGAGGCAGAGCCCGATGATAAGTATAGCACCGACTGCGGCGTTTTCCCACTCCTTTGCACATACCGTGGCATATGCCGCATAGACCGTGTAGACAGTAAGTGCGATACCAAACTTCCTGTGATCGTAGCCTGCCGGGTAAAGTCTTTCGGACAGACAGGTCCCTATGCCAAAATACACGATATAGGTAAAGGCTGTGGCGATCGCCGCCCCGACGCCTCCCAGTCTCGGGACCAGAAGGAGGTTCCCCGTCAGGTTGCAGACTATGGCGACTGCGGATGCATAGTTGAAATATACCGGCTTCTTCTTGAACTTGATACCCTGCCCGGTCATCTCGAAGAGTATGGAAAGGACCGGCATAAGGGCAAGGAAGGGTATTATCTTTGAGGCCTCGCGGTATTTTTCACCCAGGATCAGGACTATGACAGATCTTGCGGCGGTAATTCCAAAAGCCGCCAGCATGCACAGAAACTGCATCTTCTGATACATATCCGCAAAAAATGGCTTTACCTTCTCCTCATCCTCCTGTTCGTACTTCTTCATGGCTATCGGCGCCCAGAAGGCAACGTAAGTGATCTTCAGGGTCAGGAGTATGGTCATTATCTGCATGGCCGACGAATAGACTCCGGTCTGTGCAAAATCACCCAGGAAACGTATCGACCACTTGTCCATTGAAGATAAGAGCCACTCCATTAGGAGCATGGGAACAAAGGGTATCCCGTAGCCTAATATCTCTTTCCGGCTAAGGTCATGGGGCCCCGGCCTGTATCCCCTTCCCCGGTAAAGGTAGGCTGCCAGAAGGCCTCCGGTTATGATCATAAGGGGCAGGGTCTGCGAATAGAGGCCTACCCTGAAATCATCACCCAGATAGTGGGCAAAGAGGATTATAAAGCCTATGTTAAGGCATTTTGTCGCGATGTTGAGATTGGAATAGAGCTTTCCCCTCTGCTCCATACGTATGTTGAGGAAGAGAAAGCGCTCGAACACGCTGGTAACCGTGTATCCTATAACAAGAGCCGTAACGTCCCGGCCGGTCTTTTCAAAGAGGAGGCCGTTGAAAAAGTCCGAGAAGGCAAGATATATGACCGCCAGTATGATGATGAGCACAAGGGGCAGGGTAAGGCAGTCGGCAAAAAGCTTTCTCCTGTCGACCCTGTCGCTGTAGAAATACCTGATATATGACTGGTCCAGCCCCAGAATGGCAAATATGTATATTATGGATACGGCAGACAGGAATAGCGAAGACCTGCCGTACTCGGGCGTGGACAGTATCCTTGTCATAAGGGGCAGGGATATAAAGCCCAGGATCAGGACTATGGCATTTCCGTAAAAGAACTCGAAAAATTCGACAAGTATATTCTTTTTTTTGTCACCGCCTGTATTTGCCATGGTTCACCCGCGCTTATCAAGGATACTGCCGTAGACCCCGATATGGCCTTTTATGTTCCTATCCCTTGTGTAGTTTTCCTTATACCTTAAGTAGAAGTAGTCCCTCTCCTTTTGGGCCTCATCGGGATGAGCGGCAAGATACTCTATCCTTTTTGCAAGTCTTGGAAGATCCTTCATCTCATAGAGGTCATCCTCTTTTCCTATGACCTCGGTAAGGCCTCCGACCGGTGTCGACAATACCATGCACTTCCTGCTCATAGCCTCGACCGCGGCTTTGCCGAACGATTCGAAACAGCTGGTCATTATGAAGAAATCGACCAGATAGTAATAATCGGCTATCTCTTCCTGATCAAGGTCCTGCATATATATTAGGCCCTCCGGACCCACAGACCGCCTTATGCCGTCCTTTACCGCCCGGACTATCTCTTCGTCCCTGTCCTCATATACGCTCATGACAAGAGCGACCTTGAACTTTATCCCGGTCGATGCTATGGCAGCGACCACATCGGGAGCCTTCATCCAGTCCTTTTCCTCGGATATCCTTCCGGCAAATCCTATGACCGCGGTATCAGAATCTATACCGTATCTTTTCCTGGCCAGGTCCCTCTTTTGGGGGTCATAATCGTCAAAAGCCGAGCTTATGGTATTGGGTATCACCTTTACGGGGACCTTTATCTCCTTTCTCCATAAAGATGCGTTAAATTCCGTTGTTGTCAGCATCATTTCGGCGTGCTTCATGGTCGCCTTTATGACGGCCTTCGAATGAGCCCTGTACCCGAAGCACAGGCCCCTGTCGGTATATACGAAGGGGATATGCGAAAAGATACCGAAGATACGCAAAAAACCGAAGGTCACCAAAGATTCGGACATGGATACGTGTATAAGGTCGGGCCGGATCTTTTTGATGATCCTGTAAAAATGCCCTATCCTTGCAAGGAAGTTCCTTATCCTCAGAAACTTTGACAGCTCCCTGTTCTCGTCCGAAGGATAGGTCACTATATCAAAGTCATAGTCTTCTCCCGTCGTCTTCAGAAGATGGGGGCAGACCACCACAGGCCGGAAGGTACCTTCCTTTGCCAGTCCCTCGCACAGTGTCTTCGTTGACATCTGCCCGCCTCCGGGGAGGTCTATGGGATACTCCATCAGATATAGGATTGTCTTCCTCTGATCTTTCATCGTTCTTTGTACCAGTTATTCTTCAGGATCCCGGCCTTTGAACATGGTCCGTCCTCATAGGGGGTATCCTCTCCCCTCATTAGAGCCTCATAAAGGCCCAGGACGCGGTTTGCCGCCTCTTTGGGATTCCATTTTTCATCCATCTGCTCATAGGCCCTTTTGCCAAGGTCGTGGCGGAGCCTTTCATCCTTTATCAGCATCTCAAGCTTTGCGGCAAGGCTTGATACGCTGCCGGACCTGTAGACCAGTCCCGTCACCTGATCAGTTACCAGATAGGGTGTTGCTCCGCATGCATGGCTTGCGACCACGGCACAGCCCGCATCAAGCGATTCGTAGACTACCGAGCCCCAGCCCTCCAGGAAGTTGCTCGTTACGGCATATATCTGGGCCCGTCCCATACGTTCCCTTGCCTCATCGGGCGAAAGAAAGCCTTCAAAGCTTGTGATGCCGCCGATCCCCAGATCGTCTGCAAGCTTTTTGAGACTGTCCTTCTGATCTCCATCTCCTATGAGTTTTAAACGAAAATCATATCCCCTGCCGGCAAGACGGGCAGCCGCCTTTATCAGAAGATCCGCCCTCTTCAGCCTTATCATCCGTCCGGTCCAGAGTATGGTGACAGCTCCAGCTTCCTGTGCGACTTTACATTTTTCCTCATAGAGTTTTTCAAAACCGTCACTGATATGCTTTGGAAAATAGGCAAATTTGTAGCACTTGCCCGGATAGCTGTCAAACATCTTCTTAAAGTCGGCCGCGGTATATGCGCTTGCGGCAAGGACATATATGGGCCTCTTTTTATTCCTCACGTGAAGATGCAGGTACTTTTTGGTAAGCCTTGGGATAAAGAACTTGATAAAGCCCTCCTTTAAGGGCCTCTCCGAATACCTGAAGATGACCTTATCCTCAAGGAGCCTCTTTTCTATATAATACTCGGGTGCAGTCCCCATTATCACGAGGTCGGATGTAAGAGCCAGCCTGCGGGCCCGCTCTTCGTTTCCTGCGCTCTCATAGGTCTTAAGGACATAGGAAGGCTGATCCTCTCCCCATCCCATGCCGGACCTGAAGTCTTCCATGGGCATGGTCTCCACAAAGGTAAAGCCCTCCCCCAAAAGAGCAAAGAAGGCGTCACACAGAGCCTTCTGATGATGATTGAAATAATTTGAATAAAAAGTAAGTGTCTTCATCAGCCTATTATCAGCTTTCCCGCTTCAACCATGATGCACTCGATAAGGTACCACCTGCTGTAGCCGCATCTTCTGTAGATCATGTATTTGGTCCTGATACTGGATACGGCTGCAGACAGGGACCTCTTATGGCTTACTCCCGACATGGCAAAATCCGCAAGGACCTTATTTACAACCCTTGTCTTTGCCCCGTCGCGCTTAAGGCGCAGTATCAGGTCATAATCGTCATGTATATTGTCGCATCTGTACCGGTATTTTTCATAGATCTTCTTTGTAATAAAGGTCGTCGGATGATTCCAGTCCCTGCTGGTGGCATAGGACCGGTCCTTTGCATGCTTGATGAAGGACCTGCCGTCGGGCCTTACCATCCTTATATCAGCCCAGAA
>JAILLI010000067.1 GCA_024693225.1 Lachnospiraceae bacterium | reverse complement strand
GAATCTTCCCGCATCATCAACAACTCCGGCAGCCTTCAGCTGGGCACTCACGGTTTCCGATCCGCTTCCGGGGGTGACGGTTATCGTTGCCCCCTTTCCGGACTTTTCCTCTTTGTCCTGTTCGGGCGCAGGTGTAGGTGTCGGCGTAGGTGTCGGTGTCGGTGTAGGCGTCGGCGTCGGCGTAGGTGTAGGCGTCGGCGTAGGTGTAGGCGTCGGCGTCGGCGTCGGCGTAGGCGTCGGTGTCGGCGTAGGTGTCGGTGTCGGTGTAGGCGTCGGCGTAGGCGTAGGCGTCGGAGTCGGTGTAGGTGTCGGCGTAGGCGTCGGCGTCGGTGTCGGTGTCGGCGTAGGTGTAGGTGTAGGTGTAGGTGTCGGCGTCGGCGTCGGTGTCGGCGTAGGCGTAGGCGTCGGCGTAGGTGTCGGCGTAGGTGCAGGTGTAGGTGTCGGCGTCGGCGTAGGTGTAGGCGTCGGTGCAGGCGTTGGCGTTGGTGTCGGCGTAGGTGTCGGCGCAGCAGTAGGAGCTGTAGCGACAAGTGTCCTGTCCTCCTCAACCATGCCGAGCTCTGCCGCCCGTTCCTTTATCTCTTCATCTGTCATGGAGCCTTTCGTGTCCTTTGTAAGGGACAGTCCCATAACAAGTGCTGTTACGGCGATCCCTATACCCAGGCCCCTTATATAGTATTTCAGTTTCATATTCTTTCCGCTTTACAGTATCCTTATCTGAACAGATCCAGGACCAGCTTGACTTCCCCGACACCCAGGCCCAGGGTCTTGGCGATCTGTACCGTATCAAGCCCCTGTTTGGACAGGGCCAGTATCTTATCGTTATTGTTGGCCGGCGCATCGGTCAGTGCTTCGAAATCCGCGACCGTAGCAGCGCCCGCTGCCGGAGCCTCCACATTTACTATGGTCCCTTCCCTGTAGGCACCTCCCGACAGGATGTCATAGACCACCTTTTCCTTTATCTGCGAAGGAGCATCGGCGGTTATGGCTTTGGCTAACGCATCACCGGGCTTGTCTATACCTAAAAGCCCCGCTTCTATCTTGGACTGGGTAAGGGCCAGCCCCCTGGCTTTGGATGTAGCCTCGGGCTCCTTCTTTTCTTCCTCTTCAAAAGGCGCGTCGGAAAAAACTATGGGCTCCACATCGGGTATCACCAGGTTGTCAAAGACAGACTTCTGTTCATTGGTCAGTCCCTTCTGGGAAACGGAAGCCACACTCATGCCCCTAAGCAGTGTTTCGGAAGCATCCCTTGCGGAATTTGAAGCGTTCTCTATTTCCTTTGCCGTTGCATCAGCCTGTCTTATGGTGTTGGTCAGATCGGTCTGCTTGTCCTTGAGCATGTCATAGAGGAACATGACCTCCTGATGGTTCTTGTTGATCTCCTCAAGGACCGTATCGGCATACTCACCTACAGCCATGATCTTTTCGTTTGACACCTTCTCAAGGGACCGCTCCGCCTTATCCACGGCAATATCGACCGTCTCGCTGGTGGCCTCACCCACCCTCAGTCTCATCGTGTCGACTTCCTGCTCTATAAGATGCCTGGCTTCTTCTTTTTCGGCCTCGAGCTCCCTGTCCGACTTTTTAAGCGGGACATCGGGCATCAGAAAACTAATTACAAAAATAATCACTCCCACGACAAGGAGTGCTATTTCCATGGATGACATTTTATCCTCCCGACAGATATGATCATATGGTTATATTAAATCCTCCGCCCGGTCTTACGGGTATCACTATACCCTCATCCGGAACGCCTTCATCCTTCTTATCTGACTTTTTCCGCATGTTGTAGTACTTGTTCCTGCCCTCTTCCCTGGCATCATGTTCGGTCCCCGACTTGTCCGCATTATCCTTTTCGCGCACGGTCATCACATGAGCGTCATCTCTCCTGTCGATGTCCTCCTGGATCGTCACATGCTGGTTGTGGGGCTGCTCGTTCTCGTTATGCTTTATGACGGAAAAATCCATGGCACGTAAGACCATGTTGTTGTTCTCGATAGGTGATATCATATCATAATCCCTTCACACGTATATCGGCCCCTTCTCTTACGAAGCGGCAGTGCTGTGTCGGCTTGGTGATGGTTGTCGTCGTTTCGTTTATCGTGATCTTGGTCCCCGGATAGGCAAAGTTTTCTACTTTTACGCAGCTCTCCCTGTCCGTAGCCCCGTCGATGGCATCCATTATATCTCCCATCTCGTTCATCTTCTCTTCAAGCTCTTCCTTCATGGCCTTGTACTGCTCGGACAGCTGCTTGAAATAGAGGACCTGCTCGGGACGGAGCTTCTCTCCTGCCCTGATCTTGTCGGATATGGTCTTGATGACCGGCTCGGCTGCCTCGATCTTCTTCTTGGTAGCGATGATCTCCGAATTAAGGGTATTGGACCTTATCGTCAGTTTCGGGTCTGTTCCGACTTCTATATCGGTATTAACACCCATGGTCGAACCGATGATCTTGGCTGATACGGTGGCAGGGGTCTTTACCGATCCGCCGGTAATGAATCCCTTCTTGCCGGTAACCGTCACATCTCCCTTGCAGATTATATTGCTGTGAAGTATGGCCTCGGAGTGAACATACCCTCCGCAGGTAACATTGGAATTCTCGATGAACTTGGAAATGACGTTGCCGCCGGCATTTATGGTGCCCTTGCCCATTCCGTTCATGCCCCTTGCTATCGTGACATTCCCTGTGGCCTCTATCATTGCGTTTTCCACAACGCCCCTGACTTCGACATTTCCGTCTGCCTTGACGGAAAATCCCGTCTTGACGTTGCCGAGGACACAGACATTCCCGGCATAATCTATATCTCCGGTCGCCGTATCAACGTCACTGACCTGATATACATCGGAAACAAAGACCTTTCCCTCAACCAGCGAGGCATGTCCGTTGACAAGGGATTTTATCGATAGCTCATCCTCGGAAAGCTCTATGTTGCGTCCGAATTTCAGGGTGAGCTTTTTGACCTCACGGGGAGGCAGTATGTCTCCGGTAACATTGTATCCGGGCTGCCCGGGAACTTCCCTTGTAAGCTGCGCCAGCTTGTCACCGGCATTTACGATACTTATGGCGGAAAGTGTATGGAAATCCACCGAACCGTCTTCATTCAGCTTGGGCTTTAAGTTGGGATTGGTGTTGAAAAAATACTCTATGACCGCATCCTCACCCTGCGTGGGCTCAAGGCCCCGTGCCAGCACATAATCCGTGCAGTAATGCCTGTCGGCAAGATAAGCCTCTATGGCCTTGTCGTCAACCCCTCTGTTGACACCCATCAGTTTGAGCGTGGACTTGATATCCGACACTGTAAGCTCGGCCCCTCCTGTCGTAGGGGGATAAAACCTGCATACAGCCGTCATCTTATCGGGGGATATCTGGACATGGAAACTCTCGGGAGCGGGAATGCCTTTCTTGCCGGCTATTCTGATGTTCACCTGCTTGGAAAGGTTATCCACGACCTTCTTGACCGCTACTATGTCGATACCGGGAAAGCCTTTTGATACGCAGTAATCACGCATCTCATCAACCCTGATCGCTTCTCCTCCGTCTTCGGGAGGGATCAGGCACAGAAATGTTTCGGTATTGTTAAAAGCAAGTTTGAAATATCCGTTTCTCATAACCCTTCCCCGTGTTGACTGAACTGTCCGCGCATCTGCGATCGTCTTCGGTCATATGAACGATCAGAACGACAGGACTCCCATATAGTTGCCCATCTTACTCTTCATCTTGCCGAGTGCCTTGGTATGGAGCTGCGAGACCCTCGACTCGGAAACCTCCAGAACATTGCTTATCTCTTTTAGGGTGAGCTCCTCGTAATAATAAAGGACGACCACCATTCTCTCTTTTTCGGTAAGAAGATCAAGCGCCTGTCCTATCATCTGCTTGAGCTCCTCGCTCTCCATATGCTCCTCCGGTCTTGCCGGCTGGGATGAAAGACCTCTGTTATCAGCCACATCACTTC
Source organism: Lachnospiraceae bacterium (assembly GCA_024693225.1). Lineage (GTDB taxonomy): Bacteria > Bacillota > Clostridia > Lachnospirales > Lachnospiraceae > UBA2868. The sequence continues at coordinate 17,534 of JAILLI010000067.1, read as the reverse complement.
CCTGTTCCACAAAATCATCCAGGGATACGACATTCGTGACATTCATCTGTGACTGCCATGAGGCATATTCCTCATCGGATATCCCAAGCGCCATGGCGATCTGTTCATCCGTGGCCGTCTTGCCTGTTGCGGCTTCGACTTCGGATACGGCGGCGCTTATCTGTTTCTGCCTCTGACGGACTGTCCTGGGTATCCAGTCCATTTTTCTGATCTGATCAAGAATTGACCCTCTGATCCTGAGAGATGCGTAGGTTTCAAACTTGACGTCTTTGCCTGCGTCAAACTTATCGATAGCGTCGATCAGTCCGAATATGCCGTATCCGCACAGGTCATCATACTCGACATTATAACCCAGATACATGGAAAGACGCCCCGCTACCAGCTTGACCAGCGGAGCATATTCCAATATGAGCTTTTCCCGAAGTTCCGGAGTAGGCTTTGCTGAATAATCCTTCCACAACTTCAGCTTTGCTTTGTCATCCATGATCCTCCCCCTGTATCATACCTTACCTGTCCGCTTCACCGGCATCTTCCCCTTCCTGTCCGGGTGCGGTCTCCTCTGTCTCCTCTTCTCCTTCATTTTCTCCGGCTTCAGCAGTCTTTTCAACGACTTCCCCGTCATCGTCTACCCTGTCCTCATCCGGTTCTTCAATATGGAACGAATCAAAAATAAGCTTTATGGCAACTCCTATTATAAGAAAAACTATAAGAGTAAGTATCAGGACCACAAGCATGTCTTCAAGACTGTAATGGTTGATATACGTTACGATCGTGGCCACGGAACCTGCAAGGAGCATTACAAAAGCAGGTATCTTTTTTGTGTTCATCTTCAGATAGTCTTAACTCCTTTTCCAACGGCCTTGATGATATAATCACCGCTCTCCGGATAGAATTCAACCGTACGTCCGAAGTTAAGTCCCGTATCACTGGCAAGGATGGGTATCTTCATCTCCGCGAGCGCTTTTTTTACGGCATCCACATTTCTCTGGCCGACGGCCGTGAGCTCATTCTTACTTGAAAAAGAGAACATCTGGGCCCCCCCGGCGATCTTGGCTACAAGCCTCGAGCGGTTGGCTCCTGCCGCAACTATTATCCTGACAAGCTCCTTTACACCTGTGTCGGCGAACTTGGGAACGTTGATACTGCCCGCAAACTGCGTGCTGTCAGGAAGCATTATATGTGCAAGACCTCCGATCTTTGTGATCGGATCCCTTATGGCAATGCCCACACACGATCCCAGTCCCAAAGTTGTAATGGCATCTGGGGCTTTGCATAGTTTGAGGTCAGCCATGCCGACCTTGATCATATTAGCCATTTATATCCTCAAAATAATTATTTATCTTACTAAATATAACCCGAAAGGCCTGTCACATCCCCAGAGAAGTCAGTATCTTGTCGTAGGATTCAAGATCCGGAACAAGTATAAAATATCCTTCCAGTTTGACATCATCTGTAAACTCGGTAGCTATAAGGAGCATCTTGTCACCGAGCGTTCCGAACTCTATGGCGGGAACCGACAGTATCGCCCCGCACATATCTATGGATATATCCGGAGGCGAAGGATGTATGTTCAGGTTGGTAAGGGTCGACAGCGATGACAGATAGGATCCCGTGATGATATTACCTATCTCCTTTAAGGCAGACAGTTCCATCTCATCAAAGTCCCCGTCCGGATCATCATTACTGGTCCCCATGAGTTTGGACACAAGAGCCTTTGCGGAAGCCTTTTCAAGAAGGAACATTATGGAGCCGTGTATATCTCCTTCAACAACAAGATATATACCGGCCATGATCTGCTCTTCTCCGCCCATGACCTCGCCGATCTCGGAAAAGCCTATGAGATCGACCTTGGGAACATGCATGTCAACCTTGGTATTGAGCATCTGCGCCAGTGCAGTCGTCGCATTGCCGGCGCCTATGTTTCCTATTTCCCGGAGTACATCAAAATATACTCCTTCCATGTTATTAAGATCAACTTTTGCCATATTATGAATTATCCTTATCGCTTACAACAGTGTTGATATCAAGAAGGGAGATAAGCGTATCGCCGTTCTTCCCGATACCGTTGATGTATGTTTCGTCAACCTTGCTGTCATGTATGACCTGATCGATCGACCTCTCATCAAGGGTGACCACTTCACGTACCTCATCGACTATAAGTCCGATCGGGGCGTTGTTATCGGTCTTGACGATGATTATCCTGGTCTTGTTGGTATATTCGTCAGCCTCAAGGCCCATCTTGAGACGAAGGCTCATAACGGGAACAACCTCACCCCTTATGTTGATGACCCCTGCAAAATAAGCCTGTACATGGGGAACCCTGGTGATGCTCTGCATCCTTACGATATTGTCGATAAAACTGATATCTATACCGTACTGTTCCTCTCCGATCTTGATCACAATATATTGAACGGTTTCGTATTCCCTTGCAATATTAAGCGCATCCATAATCTATCCTCCTGTTTGTTATACCTGCTCTCTATAAACCCGATACCCGGTGAAAGGATCATGTATGATCCCTATCATCAGATCAGCACATTTGCATCAAGAATAAGTGCAACTTCACCGTCACCGAGGATGGTTGCTCCCGAGATCAGGCGTGATGTACAGTTGATATATTTACCGAGAGATTTGATAACGATCTCCTGCTGTCCGATAAGTTCGTCAACAACAAGGCCTGCTAACTGATCGCCCTTCTTGACGATGATGACGACCATATTGGATCCGGGTTCCTTATCGGTCTCAACTCCGAGGACGTCACGGAGCCTGATGATGGGAATGACCGTATCACGCAGGTTGATGACTTCTCTGGCCTCTACATACTTGATATCTTCCTCTGCAACATCCTCGATGGTCTGGATGCTTCCGAGTGAGATCGCATATTTTTCATTTCCGACAACAACCATGAGTGCCTGGATGATGGCAAGGGTGAGCGGCAGGCGGATGGTCCATGTGCTGCCCTCTCCGAGCTTGGTCTTGACCGAAACATCACCGCCGAGGGCACCGATCTTGGACCTTACGACATCAAGTCCGACACCTCTTCCCGATACATCGGATACGACCTTTGCCGTTGAGAAGCTGGGCAGGAAGAGAAGATCGATTATCTCCTTCTCGCTCATCATCTCGCCCTGTTCGGGAGTGATCGTTCCGCGCTCTATGGCCTTCTTCTTGACAGCTTCGGTATCGATACCGTTACCGTCATCCCTTACTTCTATGACAACGTTGTTACCGTCCTGATAAGCATCGAGATATATCTGACCGACATCGGACTTGCCGCGCTCCCTACGTACCTCAAGGCTCTCAAGTCCGTGATCCGCACTGTTACGTAAGAGGTGCATGAGAGGATCACCTATCTCATCAACAACGGTACGGTCAAGTTCGGTCTCTTCACCGGTCATATGAAGCTCCATCTGCTTGTTAAGCTTCTTGGACAGATCCCTGATCATACGGGGGAACTTGTTGACAACGCTCTCGATAGGTACCATCCTTACCTTCATGACGCTCTCGTGAAGGTTGGTGGTAACGCTTTCAAGATACTCTATCTGCTCATTAAAGCCCGAATGTGAACTCTCACTGGTAGCAAAGCTGACGAGCGAGTTCTTGGCTATGATCAGCTCGCTGACAAGGTTCATCAGGACATCGAGTTTTTCTATGTCTACACGTACCGTACGATTGACTGCAGGCTTGTTGCCCGCGTTCTTCTTGTTGTCGGCCCCCTTGTTATCCTTGTGTTCGGGTGCCGGTGCGGGTGTTGCGGCGGGCGCAGGTGCTGCAGCGGTCTGGGCAGGCTTTTCGGGAGCACTCTGCTCGGCGGCACCACTCTCTTCCTCGTCATCCTCATTGGCGATCTTGGCCTTATCCATATCTATCTCATCGCCTATGACACGGTCTATCTCGGATACGCTCATGATCGCTTCCTTGACCTTGTCGATAGGAGAATCCGTTACAAAATAAAGTGAAAAATCAAAATCGAACTTCTCATCCTCTATATCCTGGACCGAAGGTTCGGAAATGATCACTTCACCAAGCTCCTCAAGAGCCTTGAATACCAGGAAAGCCCTTGCAGCCTTTAAGATACATGTCTCCTGAATATATACCGTAAAGCCGTATACCTTGGATTTGTTCTTGATGGCCTCGGAAATGACATGCTGCTCCGGCTCGTGAAGGACTATATCGTTCCACTTGCCTTCGCTTGCGGATTTTGCTGCGGCTTCGCCTGCAGCTTCATCTGCAGCCTCCTCCTCGGGAGCAGCCTGAGCTTCCGCCGGTGCTGCTTCTGCGGCACCTGCCTGCTCGGTCTCTCCGTTCAGGATAGCCTGAAGAGCTTTGATTATAGGCTCGTTGTCATTCGTTCCTTCATCCTGGTTCTCGGAGATGTTCTCCCTGTACTCCTCAAGTGCATCGAGAGCCTGGAAAAGGATATCGACCATGTGTCCGTCAACCTTGATCTTGCCGTTGCGGACCTCGGAAAAAACATTCTCCATATCATGGGTCAGATTCTGCATCCTCTTGTACCCCATGGTTCCGGCCATACCTTTTAAGGAATGTGCCGCACGGAAGATCTCGTTGATGGTATCTTCGTTCTACGGCTCATTCTCCAATATCATAAACTGGTCGGAAAGAGTCTGTAAATGTTCATTTGTGTCATCGAGGAAAATTCCGAGATATTGACTTACATCCATAATTAACGCACCCCCACGTTCTTTGTGATATGTTCCGCCACTGCTTTAAGCGGAACGACTTCGCTGACCAATCCTGTCATCGTTATGGCTTTTGGCATTCCGTATACCGTACAGGTATCCTGATCCTGTGCGATTATATAGGTCTGCTTTTTCTGATCCAGATTCTTTATACCCGCTGTTCCGTCAGCGCCCATCCCCGTAAGGACCACACATATGACCTCATCATAATCGCAGTTCATGAGCGATTCATACATGTAATTGGCACACGGCTTGACGCCTTCCCTTGCCGGCTCGTCAGAGTACTTGATATAATGCGAGCCTCCGCGCTTTTCGACCTTCATGTGCTTGCCGCCCGGTGCTATATACACATGTCCGGGGCGGAGCATATCTCCGTCTGCCGCTTCACTGACCTCGATCTTGGATATCTCGTTCAGTCTGTCTGCAAGGGATGCTGTAAATCCCTGCGGCATATGCTGTACGAGCAGAACGGGTACCGGAAGGTTTCCGGGAAGATAGGGTATGACGTCTTGTAATGCCCGGGGTCCTCCTGTGGAACTGGCAATCGCAACGATACGGTTCCGGCCCTTGTGATCCACATGCCGTAGCTTTACCCCCGCGACCGCTTCCCTTGCCTTGGCCGCCGCAGCTGCCGAAGCCTGGGCCCGGTCCTGCGCTATCTGATCGGCCGTGGTGTGAATGTTGACATCAAAGCGCTTGGTAAAGGTATGCGGCCTGTCGCCGCCGCTCTTTGATGCCGCCACAGCCCCGCCGAACCTTGGCATAGGAGCATGGGCAACAACATTCAGCAGATCGAGAAAACGCTTGGAGAAAGACTCAAGTCTTGCATTTGCCACGTTCTCAGGCTTCTTGATAAAGTCTATGGCGCCAAGTGAGAGCGCATCGAGCGTTTCCCTGGCACCTTCGCCCGTTGTCGTGCTCGCCATAAGGATACGGGCACTCACACGTGACTTCTGCATTTCTTCCAGAAGCTGAAGTCCTGTCATCTTCGGCATGTAAACGTCGAGAACAACAGCATCATAGTTCTTCTGGCAGATGAATTTGAAGCCTTCCGCGCCGTCAGATGCAGTATTTACAACCTCAAATCTGTCATCGGCATTGATTATATCACAAAACACCCTTCTCATGAGTGCAGAGTCATCGATGATAAGTATTTTTTTCTTCATTTTTCCTTTAAAACACCCCTTTTTATGCTAAAAACTGCCTCTTTCCCGGCTGCGTTTCCTGCGTTCTTCCTCAAAGATGTACTTGATGATGCTCTCGCGGTCATCATTTACCATGTTCACGAACTGGATACGGTTCTCATACGAATCTTCCCTGTTCTCCATGGGAGTCGACTTGAGCACCTTGCCCACAAGGTTGTATTCATTGACACGTCCGTTAACGAACAGGGAGAAGACGAACCTTATAAGTGAATTCTCCGTATACTGGACCTTTGATATGAACCTGGCTCCTCCGCCGCTGATATCGACCATGATCCCGTTATCAAAGGTAAGATCCGTTCCGAGGAACTGGACCTGCTCGATCTCATCGAGCCTGGTATTGGGGTCTATGGCCATGCTCTTCATATCAAGAACGGTGCTCAGACGGTAGTACTCACGCCTCTGGTATTTCTGCAGGTCCGTCTCGAGCTCCATGGACAGGACGAAAAGGTTGTTGCTCTTATATCTCTCGATAACCCTTGCAAGGCACTGGTAGAGACCCTTGGGGGTATAGAAACAGAGACTGTACTCGGCATCGACCGGCAGGAGGACGATCTTGTTCTGCTCCATGGGCATTGCTATCTTTATAACATCTTCACTCTCGATATCATAAAGCTTGCTCCTGTAGGTCTTTCTCGTTATCTCACCGTATTCGTCCGTGGTCCTCTTTACGGATTCGATCTCTATCCTGGTTCCTATCTGAACATATTTTGATATCACTTTCTACCCCTCCGTTACAGTTTTCCGCGTATCATTGAAGCGAAAAATCCGGACATCCCCCTCTTATGGTACACCGGATCGGTGGCACCCGTCGCAAGTGCCGTGGCAAGGTCGGCAAAAGCCCGGGCCGATCTTGCGTTGGGATTCCTTATTGATATGGGCGTCTGCTGCATGACCGCCTTGACAAGCTCCTGATCCTCCGGTATCACCCCTATCAGGCAGAGAGGGATCTTGAGATACCTGTTGACAACGGCATTTATCTTGGTAAACAGCTGCCTTCCCTCATCAAAGCTGTCCACCTTGTTGGCAACAACCTTGATCGCGCAGCTCTCCCTGTCAAACTTGGGATGCCGGCACAGAGCTTTTAAGAGCGAGTAGGAATCTGTTATCGATGTTGGCTCGGGTGTGGTTACCAGGAGTATCTCTCCCGAAGCCACCAGGAATTCCAGGACCGCATCGCTTATGCCTGCCCCCGTGTCTATTATTATAACATCTGCCAGAAGATCGAGCTCGGCAAGATTTTTAACAAGATAATCTATGTAGTCCCTGCTGAGGTTGGACAGGCTGGCGATCCCTGATCCACCTGAGATAAATCCTATATCCATGGGTCCCATGGTTATTATCTCCCGGATGTTCTTTCCGTGATATATAAGATCTGCCAGATTATGCCTGGGAATGGCCCCGAACATGACCTCTATATTTGCCATACCGAAATCGGCATCGAAGATTATGACCTTTCTGCCCTGACGCCTGAACTGTACGGCAAGGTTTATGGACACGTTCGATTTGCCCACCCCGCCTTTTCCGCTCGTCACCGTGATGACCCTTGCCGCAGGACGGTTGGCGGCAGCATTCATCTTTATTATGTTACGAAGTCCTTCCGCCTGATCCATCACTTACCTCCGAGCAGCTGCTTGACTGTGGACTGGGGAGAAAAAACTTCTATGTCATCGGGTACATTCTGTCCGCAGGTGACATATGACATCGAGGCCCCCGTATACATGCACAGATTGAAGAGGTTCCCCAGTGTCTGCGTTTCATCAAGCTTGGTAAAGATAAGCTTGTAATCGGTAAACTCCGAATAGGCATCCGCTATGGCGAGCAGATCCCTGTATTTGGTAGTGGCGCTCATGACAAGATAGACATCCTTGTCAACCGAATCGTCAACAGCGCGCAGGAGGTGCGCCATTGAATCCTTCTGTTCATCATTATGCTGGGAATGGCCCGCCGTATCCACCAGGATATATTCGTAGCCGGAATAATCCTTAAGGGCCGTCTGCATCTCTTCCTCCGTATATATGACCCTGAAGGGAACATCGAGGATGCGGGCATATGTCCGCAGCTGTTCCGCCGCCGCTATACGGTATGTATCGGTAGTAAGGAGGACAACCTTCTTCTTATGGTTGACGCAAAGCCTCGATGCCAGCTTTGCTATGGTCGTTGTCTTGCCAACACCTGTGGGACCTATGAAAAAGATGACCCGCTGTTTTTCAAGGCCTAGAGGTATGGTCACAGGCTGGCCGAACTTCAGTATCATCTTCTGGTAAATGTTGCCCAGTATGAAGTCGACGCTGGCCTTCTGGGTGTTTATCTTTCCTATCTCGTCGAGCAGTTCGTTCGCATATTTTTCCGCCACTTCATTCTCGATGAGGGTGTTGTAGATAAGCTTCAGGAAAGCGACCGATGAATCTTCCTCTTCGTCCTTGTCAAACTCATCCCTCTCCGAGGTCTTCGTGAACTGTTTTTCAAGGAGGGACTGAAGATTGTCGAGGCGCTGTTCTATGACCTTGTCGGTCTTCTTGACGGCCGGCTCGCTCTCCTCGTATATATCACGGTCCTTGGGTGTCTGCCTTGTTGCGACCGTCTGCTTTGCCAGCATGGAAAAAGCGTTCTGTGCGGGTCTTTCGGTCTCCTCCTCCATTCCCACGGTCACTTCGACCACGGGTTTTTTAAGAAAGGAGAATATCCCCTTTTTCTTCAGGTTCCGGACGCTCATGATGACAACGTTCTCACCCATCTCTCTTTTTGCGGCCGATACTGCCTCTTCTTCTGTTTTTGCCTGAAATTTCTTGATTATCATTTATGCCGTTACCATTCCGACCGACTGAAGTTCAACGTTGGTGTCGATCTCATTATATGATACTACAATAAGGTCCGGATAGTAATCCTCTGTTAGTTTTTTGAAATACATCCTTACTATGGGAGAGGTTATCACTATGGGATTCTTGCCGAGGTTTTCGAGCTTTTCCGTCTCTTCTCCGACAGAATCCATTATCTTCTTTATCCTGTCGGGATCGAGTGTCAGATAAGCTCCCTGCTCCGTCTGTTTCACGGAATTCATGATCTCCTGCTCTATCTTGGGATCAAGGGTCACAACGCTCGTTGCCTCATTTGGAGCAAAGTACTTGGCACTTATGGCCCGCTTTAAGCTCTGTCTTACGTATTCGGTCAGCACATCCGTATCCCTTGTCACGGTGGCATGGTCTGCAAGGGTTTCGAATATGGAAAGAAGATCCCTTATGGATATGCCTTCCTTCAGGAGGTTCTGCAATACCTTCTGTATCTCGCCAAGGCCCAGGAGCTTGGGGGTGAGTTCATCAACCAGCGAAGGATTGGTCTCCTTGATGTTGTTGACGAGGTTCTGTACATCCTGCCTGGTAAGGAGCTCGGAAATATGCTGCCTTATTATCTCGGTCAGGTGGGTCGCTATTATGGACGGCGGATCGACTACCGTATAGCCTAAACTCTCCGCCCGCTCCCTCTGCGACTCGGTTATCCATTTGGCCGGCAGATGGAAGGAGGGTTCAACGGTCGGTATACCCGATATCTCCTCTTCGACAAAACCGGGGTTCATGGCCATGTAGTGATCGAAAAGGATCTCTCCTTCAGACACCTGTATACCCTTGATCTTGATGATGTACTGGTTAGGGTTTAACTGTATGTTATCACGAAGACGGATGATGGGGACCACCATACCGAGTTCGAGCGCGACCTGACGTCTTATCATTACAACCCTGTCAAGGAGGTCACCGCCCTGGTTGACATCCGCAAGAGGTATGATGCCGTATCCGAATTCCAGCTCGATCGGGTCGACCTGGAGAAGCGTTGATACATTCTCCGGTTTTCGGATCTCCTCCGCTTCCTCTTCCTCGGTCTCGACAGACCTTTCGGTCTTAGCGACTTCAATATTGTTGGCTACTATCCTGCCGCATACTATGAAGAGAAGTCCTATGGCCAGGAAGAGTATGGCGTTAAGGGGGGTCACTATACCCAGAAAGCATATGACACCTCCCACAAAGTACATGGCCTTGGGCATACCGAAGAGCTGGGATACGAGTACGGTACCGAAATCTGCCTCCTTGGACCCCTTGGTGACCAGTATACCTGTTGACAAAGAGATAAGAAGGGAAGGTATCTGGGATACAAGGCCGTCACCTATGGTAAGTATGGTGTATTTTGTGATGGCGGCGTTAAAATCGAGACCCTGCCTTAACATTCCCATGGCTATACCGCCGATGATGTTTACAAAGGTTATGATCAGGCCGGCTGTAGCGTCTCCCTTTACGTACTTGACCGCACCATCCATGGAACCGAAGAAGCTTGATTCTTCCTGTATCTTGGCTCTGAGGGCTTTTGCCTCTTCGTCTGTGATGGCCCCGGTATTAAGATCGGCATCTATGGCCATCTGTTTTCCGGGCATGGCATCAAGGGTAAATCTGGCAGTTACTTCCGCAACTCTCTCCGAACCTTTGTTTATGACCATGAACTGGATGATGATCAGTATTATGAAGACTATGGTACCCATTATCAGGTCACCGCCGCCCACGAACTGGCCGAAGGTCTCGACCACGTTTCCGGGAGATCCCGTCGACAGTATCAGTCGCGTTGACGACACGTTCAGGGATATCCTGAATATGGTTGTGAAGAGCAGGAGGGTCGGGAAAAACGACATATCCAGCACTTCCTTGGCGAACATGGTATTAAAGAGTACCGCAAAGGCAATGGACATGTTAAGGGCAAGCGCAACATCCAGTATGCCTGATGGAATGGGGACGATAAGGAAAATGAATGCGCACAGAAGATACAGTGCCACGCCTATGTCGGGAACCGCAAACTTCTTCATGTTCATTCATCTCACCTCCCCTATATTGTTTTGGCCGAGCGCCTCTTATCCCACATTTCATGTGGGATGCTCCCGGCGAGGGCTATCCTGCATGCAATGCGGGATGCTCCCGGCGAGGGGGAACGGGTACGGCCAATTATATTTCTTCAACGTTGTCGCAATTAATTTACGACACTGCCCTGGCGTTGTATATAGCCGCCAGTATCTCCGCCACCGTCTGGTAGAGCTCCGGCGGAATGGGACTTCCCAGGTCCACATTGTAATACAGCATCCTTGCGAGCGGTTTGTTCTCAACTATCTCAACACCTGCCTCTGCCGCTCTCTCCTTTATCCTGGCCGCCAGGAAATCCTCTCCCTTGGCCACAACAAAAGGCGCGTCAAAGACAGAAACATCATACTTGATCGCAACTGCAAAATGCGTCGGGTTCGTGATGACAACATCCGCGGAAGGTACCGCCTGCATCATCCTTCTTCTTGAAGCTTCCATCATCCTCTGCTTCTGTCTGCCCTTGATGGCGGGATCTCCCTCGGAATTCTTCCACTCATCCTTGACTTCCTGCTTGGTCATCTTCATGTCTTCGGCAAACTTCCACTTCTGATAGCCGTAATCGGCAAGTCCTATGACTATGTAGAAGGCACTGATCTTCAGTCCCAGGTTGATGGCTATGTCACCGATGATCCTGATGGCCGATATCAGTTCCATGTCAAAGAGGGCAAAAAGGACGGAAAACTGGCCCCTTAGCGTGGTATATGCCAGATAACCGAGAAGGACGATCTTGACGAGGGACTTTAACAGGTCGACCAGCTTTTCCTTGGAGAACATCCTCTTGAAGCCGTTTATCGGATTGATCTTGGAAAACTTGGGCTGAAGCGGTTTGGTCGTGGGCTGCCACTTGACCTGGACCACATCCGACAAAAAGGCTACCACGAAGGCTGCCGCAAAGACGGGAAGTACGATAAAAGCCATTTCGACTATGTTCCCGTTCAGCAGTCTGCAGAAATCCTTTATGGAGATCTGACCTCCCACAAGGGTGGTCATCTCCTTCATCCGTGAATAATTTGATCGAAACCCGTTTAGGAAATCATGTCCTATGCTTCCTGCCCATATCTTCAGAACGATAAAAAGGGCAAAAAGCGAAAATGCCTGACCCAGTTCCTTGCTCTTTGCAACCTGTCCTTCCTTTCTGGCATCGGACAGCTTCTTGTCGGTAGCCGGCTCGGTCTTTTCTCCGCCCGGACCTTCCTTGGCAAATAACTGCAGATTCAGTTGAAGCAGCATCTTTACTTCAGACATTGTTCCCCCACTTTATATCCCCTGCAGGCCTCACCGCATCGAGTTGACCATGGCCGTGACCATGATCCTCATCTCCTTGAATATGAACTCCGATGCGCTCGGTATCGTACCTATGGTCAGAAAGAGGATGGCCAGTCCGACCAGTATCTTTATCTGTATCCCCACCGAAAACATGTTGACCTGCGGAGCCGTCTTGGCGAGCACTCCCAGTACCGCATTAAGGAGCAGCATGGCCGCCACGACAGGCAGGCAGAGTCTGAAGGAGATGGTGATAAAGTCGGTCATGAACTGTACCATGGTCGTCATTATCTTATCCGACGAAAACTTTGCACCCCCTATGGGTATCAGGGTAAAGGTCTCGACGATGGCCCTGAGGAAATAATAATGCATGTTTGTGATCAGCATTATCAGTACGACTATATACTGGTAAAAGCTTCCCGTAAAACCGGTGCCCTCCCTGGTCAGCGGATCAAAGAGCTGTACCATGGAAAGACCTATCTCCATGTCAGCGATCTTACCCGCGAAATGAACTATGGGCATGCATATATTTGCTCCGAGACCGATCAGAAGGCCCGTTATGGTCTCCTTGAGCACCAGGATCGAATATCCCAGTACCGTGGAATAGGCCGGAACGGAGTGGTCTCCGAGTGCCGAAAAGAGGAGTACCGTAAGTATCAGCGAAAATCCTGCCCGAAACCTTCTGGGGGTATTTGCCATGGAAAAAAAGGGGGCCACGAAAACAAAGGCCGATATCCTGGCAAATACCAGGAGTAAATACTCCAGATCCGTAAATGTAAACGTATAATCAAGCATCTCTTATCTGATATACAAAGAAAATCCATTCCAGAGCTCTACGGTATAGGAGACCATCTCGCTGAGCATCCAGTGGCCGAGCAGCATGATCGCCGTAAAGATCCCCAGTACCTTGGGCACGAATGTCAGTGTCTGCTCCTGGATCGATGTTACCGTCTGGAAGATACTGATCGCCAGACCGATCACGAGCGATACGAGAAGCATCGGGGACGCACACTTTATTATCGTATAAAGCGCTGTCCGGGTGATGGTCGTGACATTGTCGATATCCATCATGATATTTTCTCCCTTCATACAAACACAGCCCGTCACAGCCCACCTTCGTCAAAGGCCGGTACTGCAGGCAGCCCTTCAAAAGCCGGACCGTAAAGGCTCCGGCCGCCCCGGTCAGTAAAAGGTCCTGACCAGATTCCCGATGACAAGATTCCATCCGTCCGCCAGTACGAACAGGAGTATCTTGAAAGGCATCGAGATCGTTGTCGGCGGCAGCATCATCATACCCATGGACATAAGGGTTGAAGCCACCACCATATCTATCACTATAAACGGAATATATATCAAAAAGCCTATTATGAAAGCGCGTCTCAGTTCACTTATGGCAAAAGCCGGGACAAGGACCCTCATGGGGATCTCTTCTATGGTCTCCACACTCTCTATCTTGGCTATGTCCATAAAGAGGCGGACATCCTTGGTCTGGGTCTGCGGATACATGAACTGGCGAAGCGGCTCCTGTGCAGTCTCCAGAAACTCTTCCTGGGTGATCTCCCCGGCCTCAAAAGGCTTTACGGCATTGTTATTGATATCCGTAATGACCGGATTCATAATAAAAAAAGTCAGAAACAGGGTCAGTCCCACAAGCACCTGGTTGGGCGGTGCAGTCTGGGTACCGATGGCCGTTCTGACAAAATGAAGAACAACAAGTATCCTCGTAAAGGATGTCATCATCAGAACGAGGAAGGGTGCCATTGCGATCAGGGTCAGTATGATGAGTATCCTTAAGGTTCCCGAAAGATTGCCCTGTGCATCCGTATATGTTACGGAAAGATTATTCGAAACGTTTAAGTCTCTGATATCAGCGGCCTCTGTAGCCGAACCCGGCTCTCTTATAACGGTCGGCCTCTCCGGCCCGGTTTCCCTTGTGATACCGAGCGGATCCGTCTCGCTGGCATATGCGGTTGTGGGTGACATAAAGAAAAAGGCCACCAAATATGCAAGGAAGCAAAAGACGATCAATCCTCTTCTGCCCCCAATGCTACCTCTATTTTTCATTTTCGCTGCCGCCTTTACCGGTACGGACCCCAACCTTCTCGAGTATGGCCGAAAAGGAAAGGTTGCCCTGAGATGATGCTTCGGGGACAGGTTTGATATCTTCGGCAGATAATTCGCATATACTGGTCACATCATCCTTGCCGATGCCTATGACGATATACTTTTGGCCGATCCGAACGATCTGAAGATATTTACCGCCTGTTATCCTGTATGTCTCAACAACTTCAAAGTTCCGGTTAACACTTTTTGTCTTCTGGTAATTACCGACAAAACGAGTGGTAAGATACGTAAGTACAAGTACCAGTACAAATACAATTATCACGGTCAGGAACTGAGTAAAGCTCTCTGCCCTGTCAGTGAGTGCAAGTATCATGCCCTTAACCTACGACTTTTTTAACAGCCTCTATAACTCTGTCCGCCTGAAAAGGCTTAACGATAAAGTCCTTGGCACCCGCCTGGATCGATTCGATAACCATTGCCTGCTGACCCATGGCTGAACACATGATAACAAGTGCGGAGGGATCCGATTCCTTGATCTTCTTGAGTGCCTGGATACCATCCATCTCCGGCATAGTGATGTCCATCAGGACAAGATCGGGCTTCAGCTCTGCATACTTCTCCACAGCCTTGGCTCCATTCTCTGCCTCGCCGGCAACATTGTAGCCGTTCTTCGAGAGAATGTCCTTGATCATCATGCGCATGAATGCTGCATCGTCACAGATAAGAATGTTTTTTGCCATCGTTTTTCTCCTCTAAAATTTAATTGATAATCTCGGTGACCCTTACACCAAAGTTTTCTTCGATAACTACTACTTCACCTTTTGCTACCAGCTTGCCGTTAACAAGAACGTCCACCGGTTCACCGGCTATCTTATCAAGTTCTATGATCGTGCCCGGCGCAAAGTCTAGTATATCAGAAATTGCTTTACTTGTCCTGCCTAATTCTACAGTTACCTCAAGAGGCACATCTTTGATAAGCGCTATGTTCTCCTGGCTCTGCATCGCGCTTACGTCCGTAGAGAACGGGGTAAAGCTTGCAGGCTGGATATTTATGTTCGGCATCGGCATGCCCATCTGGGGTGCCGCTCCCATTTGCGGTTGCATCCCCATTCCCTGATTCATTCCCATACCCATTGAGAAATCCATCGAGGGGGCGCCCATTCCCGGCATTCCCATGGAGGGCGGCGGCATCTGCGGTGATCCCATGCCCTGTCCCATTGACGGTGCCTGCATTGATGGCGGTGCCATCTGAGGCGCTGCCGACGCAGGTGCCGGAGGGGGTGTTTCCGGTTCCTGACTGTCCATAAAGTAATCATAAAGATTCTTTGCGAAGTCAATAGGATACAACTGCATGATCTTGCTGTCAACCAGATCTTCTATCTGCATCCTGAATGTGATCCGGACAAATGTTCCGAGAAGGAATGATGATATATCCTCCTGCTTCTCCATTCCCGCGACATCAACAAGATCAGCCTGCGGCGGAGAGATATCTATCATTCGTCCGAGCATCGATGAAAGTGATGTCGCACTCGATCCCATCATCTGGTTCATCGCCTCGGAGATCGCCGAGAGATGTATATCCGTCAGCTCGTTTTCATCAACGTTAAGACCGTCTCCTCCCATCATCAGGTCCGTTATGATCTTAACATCATGTTCCTTCAGTATCAAGATGTTAGTACCTTCAAGACCTTCCGTATACTTGATCTTGATGAACACGCACGGCCTTTCGTATTCGGCAACGATCGTATCCCATGTCGACAGGTCAACTACAGGGGTTGTGATGTTAACCTTACGGTTGACCAGCGAGTAGAGCGTTGTCGCGCTCGTTCCCATGCTGATATTTGCAACTTCGCCGATCGCATCTTTTTCTTCATCAGTAAGAGCGCTCTCATCAACCTGTACCGAACTGGTCGCAGGAGCTGCATCAGCCGGGGCATCGGAGGGTGCATCAGCGGCATCGGCAGGTGCGTCAGGTATTCCGCCGCTAAGCAGAGCATTTATTTCATCCTGTGATAACATTCCGTCCATACTCTATCTCTCCTCCTCTCCTAAGGTATCGGCACGACTCCTTCGTCGTCCTGCCAGTTCGTCGGAACGCATCTGAAAATGACTTCGTCATTGGCGTTCCTCCTCTCTTAATATTTCCGTAACTCTGACCGCGTAGCCGTCCCGGCTCGTTCCGGGCAGAGCTTTAAACTTCTGAATGTTTCCGACAAATATATCGAGCTGTGAATCCACTTTGCTTCCGAGCTTTATTATGTCCCCGAGCTGCAGGTTCACAAAATCGCTTACCGTTATGGTGCTCTTTCCGAGTACTGCACGAATCGGCATGTGGATCTTTCTGATCACCGTTTCGATGTGTTCGCCGAACTCCTCACCGCTGTTGTCCTTCATGTTTGCGAACCAGTACTTCGTATTCAGTTTATCCATGACCGACTCGAGTGTGAAGTAAGGAAGACACACGTTCATCAGTCCTTCTACATCACCGATCTTGACGTTTATCGTCACGATCGCGATCATCTCCGACGGTGCTATGATCTGTGCGAACTGGGGATTGGTCTCCACACGCTCCAGATACGGATTGATCTCCGTAACGTTCTTCCACGGCTCTCGCAGCAGCTGAACACACACCGTTATGATCTTGTCTATGATCGACCTCTCGATCTCCGAAAAGTCCCTGCTCTTGTCGAGCGGGTTTCCCTGGCCTCCAAGCATCCTGTCTATGATCGCATATCCAAGATTGGCTGCTATCTCCAACAGAACGTTTCCGCCCAGAGGATCGAAGTTTACCACCGCCAGCAGTACCGGATTGGCAAGGGCTGTGGAAAATTCCGAGAACGTACAAGCCTCCGAGTTGACCACGCTGACCTGTATGTTCTTTCGCAGATACACGGGCAGGTTGGTTGAAAGAAGTCTGCCGTAGTGCTCGAATATAATCTCTAGAGTTCGCAGATGTTCCTTGGAGAATTTTGCCGGGCGCCTGAAATCGTAGCTTTTCGCCGATCGCTCGTCAATGCTATTGATGTCTTCTGCGTCCAGTTCACCTGAGCTTAAGGCCTGAAGCAGACTATCAATCTCATTTTGCGAGAGAACTTCGCCCATTAAGCTCACCTCGATTCTCGCAACACAACTCCGTTGTGTTACTCAAATTGTATTTATGCACACGATCGCGTTTTGAAGGACGCTTTTGGCGTCTCGCGATCGGCGCAGCGGAAATTGAGTCCGTTCAATTCCCGATTGAATCTATCTGATTACTGGAATTTAATGTCGCGGAAGTATGCTTCGTATACAAAGTTTGAATCAAACATTGCCTGAACCTTGGCAAGGATCGCTTCCTCGATACCGTGTACATTGGCCTGAGCTTCTTCCTTGGTGTACTGTCCGACAACTTCTATGATCTCGCTCTTTATCTT
>JAILLI010000051.1 GCA_024693225.1 Lachnospiraceae bacterium | reverse complement strand
TATGCATATAACAGATACGCATATGGTCTGCTCAAAGAGAGAGGTATCACCTTTACGACAGTCCCTGTCGAACTTAATGAAAAAGAGCTGATCGGGAGGGGTATACAGGGGGAAGAGCTGATCGTTTACGGAAGACTTCCGGTGATGATAAGCGCCAACTGTATATACAATACCCAAAGGGGGTGCCGCAAGACCAACGAAGGGCACAGGATCCATATCACCGACAGGAAGGGCCAGCAGCTTTTTTGTATCTGTAACTGCAGCGACTGCACAAACATTATATATAACAGCAGCGTGCTTAGTATATGCGATGAAAGTAAACTGCTCGAAAAGTTAAGACCCCGGCGCTTAAGGTTTGAATTTACCGATGAGGGGCCGCAGGATGTGTCCCGTATAATAAGGGCTTATATGTCAGGAAGAGACAATGTCGGCTCATATAATGACAAACTGACTGACCGATACACAAGAGGCCATCTTAAAAGAGGTGTCGATTAGCATTGGAAAGGATCATAATCGAAGTATCAAGATATCTTATCATAATATTCATGGCTGTTTATACCATTCAGTGCTTTGCGGTCTTTCGTTTTTCAAATGAATATGACCGCAAGGGTATCTATCTGCGCCAGAATTTCTTTATGGTCATGGTACATTTCTGCGGTTTCCTGTCCTTATATGCCCAGAAGGGTGATATTAAGTTCTTCAGGGCATATCTTATCCAGCAGATAGGTATACTTGCCATTCTTATGGCTTATAAGTTCATATATCCCCTGGCCAACAGCCTTATTGTCAACAACATGTGCATGCTGATCACCATAGGGCTTCTGATACTGACCAGGATATCCTATGACCGGGCCATGAGACAGTTCTACATAGTCATAGGTTCGGTTGCGGCCACCATGATCGTGCCCTTTATAATAAGCCGTATAAAGTTCTTCGTTAAGTTCAAATGGGTTTATGTGGCCGTGGGCATATCATCACTGGCAGCCGTCCTTTTGTTCTCATCGGTTATAAACGGGAGCAAACTGTCCATAAACATAGCCAGTTATACTTTCCAGCCCTCGGAATACGTCAAGATCATATTTGTGTTCGCAACAGCTTCGATACTTGCCTACAGTCACTCCCTGAAAGATGTTCTCATATCTGCAGCCGTGGCCCTTGCCCATGTACTGATCCTGGTCGCCTCAAAGGATCTTGGGAGTGCCATCATTTTTTTCATGGTTTATTTTGCTATGCTCTATGTTGCGACAAAGAATATCCTCTATTATCTGATCGGATTCATGTCCGCCGGGGCCGGAGCATACATAGGATACAGGCTCTTTTCCCATGTGAGGGTCAGGGTAAAGGCCTTTCTTGATCCCATGGGGACCATAACCGATGCGGGTTATCAGATCGCACAGAGTCTCTTTGCGATAGGAACGGGAGGATGGCTTGGCATGGGAATAGGGCAGGGAGCCCCGTCAACAATACCCGTTGTTGCCGCCGACTTTGTATTTGCCGCAATATGTGAGGAGCTCGGTGTTGTGTTCGGAATGTGCCTTATACTTTTGTGCCTGTCATGCTTTGTCATGTTCATGAACATAGCCATGAAATTTGAGGATCCCTTCTTTAAGCTTGTGGCCGTAGGTCTGGGAGTGGCATATATCTTCCAGGTGTTTCTTACCATAGGAGGTGTGATAAAGTTCATACCACTGACAGGTGTGACCCTTCCCTTTGTCAGCTACGGGGGAACATCGGTCGCGGTTACATGCTGCGTGTTTGCTCTTATCCAGGGCCTCTATATAAGTAAGGGACGTGACAACAGGAGAGGAGAAGGAAGTGCTCCGACACCTGCCGATTTTGCAACCGAAAAACTGGACATCATAGATCTTGAAAAATACGAAAAACAGAATGATACGGTTAAGTAACTTATTAAAAAAAGAACATACAGATAAGATAAGACCGGGGAGGCATCATATCGACAGCAACCGTCAGATCGGTGTCATAACATACCTCTTTCTGGCCCTCTTTATCGCCATGCTGGTATATCTGGCTTATTTCACCCAGACAGAGGCCAAAAACATCATCAACAGTACATACAACAAGAGGCAGGCCCTGCTCGAATCCCGGATAATACGTGGCGATATACTCTCATCCGACGGACAGCTCCTGGCTACGACCATGTCCGATCATGACGGCGGCTATTACAGACATTATCCTTTCAGAAACACCTTTGCCCACGTGGTGGGATATTCCACTCACGGAGTCCTGGGTGTGGAGAGTATGGAGAATTTCACACTTCTTACATGTGATGGCAATATTGTAAGCCGTATATCAAATGATCTTGCCGGCAGAAAGAATCACGGGAACAGTGTCAGGACAACGCTCAACGTTGCCATGCAGGAAGCCGCATATGATGCCATGGATGACAGAAGAGGGGCCGTTATAGCCATGAACGTCAAGACCGGGGAGATACTGTGCGTACTGTCAAAACCAGATTTTGATCCCAATGAGGTCATAGGCAGATGGGATGTCTTAAACGCAGATACCAAGAACAGCCCCCTTCTTAACAGGGCTTATCTGGGGTCCTATCCTCCGGGATCCACTTTCAAGATAGTGACGGCCTACGAATATCTAAAAGAACACGATGGAAATGTGTCCGATTACGGGTTCGAATGCAGGGGAAGCTTTGAATATGAAGGTTCTGTCATAAGCTGTTACAATGAGGTAAGCCACGGATGGGTCAATTTCGATGACAGTTTTGCAAAATCCTGTAATTCATCCTTTGCCAATATCAGTTCCAAACTCGATAAGAAGAAGTTTTCCGAAACCATCAATGAGCTTATGTTCAATGATGAGCTTCCGCTTCCTTTCAAATACTCCGGGGGCTTTTCGGATATAGATGCCTCATCTTCAACCGAAGACCTGCTTCAGACCGGGATAGGGCAGGGCCGCACCCTGATGAGCCCTGTGCACATGCTCCTTATTACATCTGCCATAGCAAACGACGGGATACTCATGAGACCATATATAATATCCTCGATTGAAAATGCCAACAAAGGTGTGATATCAAGGACACGCCCTAAGGAATACAGACGCCTTATGGAGGAAAAATACGCCGCAAGCTTGCAGAAGATGATGCGGGAGGTAGTGGTAAACGGTACCGCGCAAAGGCTTCTTGATACAGATGGATACAATGCATACGGCAAGACGGGATCTGCCGAGTATTCCGAGAACAAAGCCTTATCCCACGCCTGGTTTACCGGCTTTGCGGGAGATGATGCCCCCGAGATAGCTGTTACCGTCATAGTCGAGGGCGGGGGTGCCGGAGGGTCTGTTGCGACTCCGATCGCAAAAAGAGTATTTGACGCATATTTTAACTGATGTTAGGATAATGATAAAGGATATAGACGAAATGATAGAAGCTGTAAGCTGTGGCGGTCTCGTGATATTCAGAAGCAAGATACTGCTGCTGTATAAAAATTATAATAACCGTTATGAAGGATGGGTACTTCCTAAGGGGACCGTGGAAGAGGGTGAGATCCATGAGGCCACCGCTCTTCGCGAAGTAAAGGAAGAAGCCGGTGTGGATGCGACCATAGTGGACTATATCGACAAGACCATGTATTCATTCGTGGTACCGGAAGATACGGTCTCCAAGGAAGTGCACTGGTATCTGATGAGGTCGTCCTCTTATGATTCAAAGCCCCAGTCCGAAGAATTCTTCCGGGACAGCGGCTACTATAAGTATCATGAGGCATATCACCTGCTCAAGTTTGATAATGAGAGATACATACTGGAGAGAGGTTACAGTATGTACAAGCGAATGAAAAGAGAACATAAATGGGATTAAAAGCTTTGGCCGTCAGACCAAAGCTTTTATTGACAGGTTCTTCTGGGTTGCCAGATCTATGTACTTGCCGTCATTGGATCTTACCATGGGACGGGAGTACTTCTGCTTGTTGATGAGAACGACCACACATATGGTGCCGTCCGACAGCTCTACTTCCTTACCTATATATTCCTCGACCATCCGCTCCAGGAAGGTCATGTAGCAGCCGGTATCATACTTACCGTATCCGTCTTTTTCAAATATCTCAATAACAGTGAAGGGACACAGGGGAGCCCTGTATGATCTGTAGCTGGTCATGGCCTCATAAGAGTCAAGGATGGCTATGATCTTGGCAAACTGGCCTATCTGCCCGTCCACAAGCTTCTGCGGATATCCGGACCCGTCGATCCTTTCATGATGCATGAGAGCAGCATCCTTTATCCTCTGATCCATATCAAGGCTCATAAGCATCTTATTACCTATGACCGTATGGGACCTCATGGTCTCAAATTCCTCATCGGTAAGCTTTCCCTGCTTGAGGAGGATCTCCTTTGGTATCATGAACTTGCCTATATCATAATAGAAACCGCACAGTATAAGAGCCTTGGCATCTTCTTCATCCAGGCGGAACCACTTGGAAGTGTAATTACATATAAGGGCAACATTTATCGAATGTGTATAAAGGAAATCAGCCTCGGCAGTCTCGAGGACCGAAAGCATATCAAGCAGGGTGATCTTGCTGTGCTTGAAGGGAGCCGTGATCTCATCGACAATATGGAAAAGCTTGTCGGGATCGATCATGACTCTGGTCATGAGGAATTCCTCCATCATTTTCTTGTATTCGAAAAAGTTCTTGGAGTATATGTCGAAGAACTGCTTGAAAGTCTTACTGACCTTGATCTTCTCAAAATATGTGGTCTCATAATCCTCAGGCTCTTTGATGTTGATACAGGTGATCTTGGCTATATTGAGCTTCTGGATCATGTACTTATCAAGAGTGGTATTTTTCTTGATGATCACATTGCCCCTGTGATCGATGACATCTTCGGCAACGACCAGGCCGGGTGTTAATCCTACAACAGCCTTGAGTTCCATAGATATGCCCCCTCATTTGAACATATGCCTATTTGAACATTACTGAATTCAGTATAAAAATCACATGGGTTATTGTCAATAATAAGGATTAACTTTTTAACCTTTTTTTGATATAATGATTTAGATTTTTGTTAAGGAGGCATATATTGGTCCGGTTTGTCGACAAACCCTATATCACGGATAATGTCCGGCCCAAGTTCTCCACCATTAAATGGAAGATGGCCTGCGGCATCGGAATGACGGGACTTCATTTTATCACTCTTGCCGATAACGGAGTGGATCTGTTTGATATTTATCCCGCCGCCGTGTTCAAACAGAAGAGCTACAGACGAAGCGACCGTGTGATCCTTGGGATAGCCCACAGCCATAAGGCGGCGATAGGTCTGACCGAACAGATGATAATGGAGTGCCTTGACAACTGTAAAGATCTGTCCGATGTCCGGGGATATTTTGAGAAATACATTAAGGATCATATATAGATGGCCGTATTTATTACAATATTAAAGGTAACCGGTATCATTATAGCTTCTCTTATAGCCCTGGTGCTCTTTCTCCTGTGTCTTGTCCTTTTCGTACCCATCAGATACAGGATCCGGGGAGAGAAGGGGACCGGTGATGATGATATATATGCGAAGATACAGGTCACATTTCTTCTTCATATCATCTCAGCGGGACTTATATATGACAAAGATACGGATATATACGGAAAGCTCTTTGGCATAAGGATATATCCACGAAAGAAGAAGGCAGAGGACGAAAGCGACAAGCCTCAGGCTGCGGGAGAGGTAATACCGGGTTCCGACAGGCCGGCGGAAGAAGGCGTAACTGATCATGGCGGCGCCGGTAACGATGATAACGTTAATACGCAGGAGGCCTATAAGCCTGAAGCGGACGATATGGCGGAGGAAGGCCCCAAGCCGGCGGATAGCCTTATACCGGAGGAAGTTCCCGATCCCGGGGCTCCTCATGATCCGGATGATACTGTAAATCCCAGGCCTTCCACAGAAGATGATAAAGCAGATACAGGCGAGGCTGAAGAAGATCTCTGGGATAAGGCCGAGGCCTTTATTGACAGGATAGTTGAAAAGATCTCTCAAAAGATCGATCAGCTTTCTGACAGATATGATAAGCTCAAGAAAAATGCCGCCTTCTGGAAGAAGGCATATAATGACAAAAGGAACCGCAAAGCGGCAGAGCATATAAAGGAAGTTGTCATAAAAGTGCTCAAGAAGGCTGCACCGAAAAAGGTAAGGGGTTATGCCCATTTCGGTTTTGACGATCCTTCCACCACAGGGTCCATACTTGCGGTCCTGGGGATCTTATATCCCGTCCTTCCGAGAAAACTGGTCATAGAGCCTGATTTTGAAGAAGCTGTGATATACGGAAAGGCTGATATAAAGGGACGTCTTGCCCTCTATGTCATTGGACTGGCCTTTTTGTCGCTGGCTCTTGACAAAGATTGCAGACGGATGTGGAATATATACAAAAAACACAAGGCTGATACATAAATATTACGGAGGTTGTTATGGCGGAGAGCAGTTTTAATTCAGTTGTAAGATCACTTCTTGAAGGAATGGACGGATTCTTATCAAGCAAAACGGTCGTCGGAGAACCCATGGTCGTTAAAGACACGATATTGATACCTTTCGTGGATGTTTCTTTCGGAGTGGGAGCGGGAACTTTCCGTGGAGAGAAGAAGGATAACGGAGCAGGCGGACTTTCGGGTAAGATGAGCCCGACCGCAGTTCTTGTCATCCAGAACAATTCCACCAGGATAGTCAACATCGGGAATCAGAATACCATTAACAAGATCGTGGACATGGTACCTGATATCATGAACAAGATAACCGCAAAGAAGGAAGAGACCGTTTCCGATGAAGAGGTCCTGCAGGCTGTTAACGATAAGACCGGGGAGGAAGAGTAAAGATTTTTGGAAGATACGTTATCTTCCCGTCCCAAAGAAGATAAAAAAAGAACCCCGCATCCGGGGTTCTCAGACTGTAGACAAAGTGGGAGTGGAACTTCGAGTTCCACTCCCGTTTTCTGCTTTAAAAGGATTTTTCATCATGCAGCCATCGGACAACCAGATAATTGATCGTATGGCGGTCCTATTATCCCCTTTCTTTGAAGCAT
>JAILLI010000050.1 GCA_024693225.1 Lachnospiraceae bacterium | reverse complement strand
TACGGGATGCTCACGGCTTCTTTCCTGTCAACTCTTGCAGGGGTTTATCTTCCCGGAAAGAGGAGCCTGATACAGGAAGTGAAGGTCAAATTTGCAAAGCCCGTATATGTGGGTGATACGATAAGTGTTGAGGGTACTGTTGAGGAAAAGCATGACATATATTCTCTTATAGTGCTGAAGGTTACAATGAAAGACCAGGATGGCCGGAAGGTATGCCGGGCCACCATGCGGGTCGGAGTTGAAGGTTAAGGAAGGTATGAACCAAGAGGAGGGACTTATGAACGAACAGGAAACTTTACAGCAATGGATATCGGGATCAGATAATATCGTATTCTTCGGAGGAGCGGGTGTTTCGACCGAAAGCGGCATCCCGGACTTTCGGAGTGTTGACGGACTCTATAATCAGAAATATGATTATCCGCCGGAAACGATACTGTCCCATACTTTTTACAGGAGCAAGCCGGAGGAGTTCTACAGGTTTTACCGGGACAAGATGCTCTGTACGGATGCTAATCCCAACAAGGCACACTTAAAGCTTGCCGAGCTTGAGGCGGCAGGAAAGCTCAAAGCCGTCGTTACCCAGAACATCGACGGCCTTCACCAGAAGGCGGGCAGTAAGGAAGTTCTCGAACTTCACGGCAGTGTCCTGCGTAATTACTGCGAATCCTGCGGCAAGGCTTTTGATGTTGACTATATCATAAACAGTGAGGGCGTTCCCAAATGCGACAAGTGCGGCGGTCCCATCAAGCCGGATGTC
Source organism: Lachnospiraceae bacterium (assembly GCA_024693225.1). Lineage (GTDB taxonomy): Bacteria > Bacillota > Clostridia > Lachnospirales > Lachnospiraceae > UBA2868. The sequence goes on along the minus strand of JAILLI010000050.1, from coordinate 7,250 downwards.
GTACTCTATGAGGAGGGGCTGGATGGAAACGTTATGAGCAAGTCCATCAGTTATATCTCCAACGCCGATGTTCTGATAATAGGCGGTACCTCGCTGGCGGTATATCCCGCAGCCGGACTCATTGATTATTACAGGGGACACAAGCTTGTTTTGATCAATAAGTCCAAAACGCCCATGGATGGGCGGGCCGATCTTGTGATAAATGACAGTATAGGGGCTGTTTTAGGGGCCATAAAGGTGTGATTTTTTGTCGGCAAAACCCCTTGAAAATGTGAATCGTATATGGTATCATACCATTCCGTGATACAATTTATCCTTGCTTCCCGTGCAGTTTCACATACATCGGGAGGCCAGATCAGGGAGCGCAGTGTATATTGCTCCCATAGTCCAAAAGGAGGTACCAGGCATGAGCAAATATGAATTATGCGTTGTTCTTAATGCTAAGATCGAAGACGATGAGAGAGCCGGTATAATCGAGAAGATCAAGGGTTATGTTGATCGTTTCGGTGGCACGGTAACAAACGTCGACGAATGGGGAAAGAAGCGTCTTGCTTATGAAGTTCAGAAGATGAGAGAAGGCTTCTACTATTTCGTTCAGTTTGATGCAGAGCCGTCTGTTCCGCTCGAGATCGAAAATCGTGTCCGCATTATGGATAACGTTCTTCGTTATCTCTGCGTTAAGGCAGAAGCGTAATAGAAAGGCAGATTTATGAATAAAGTTATTTTGGTTGGAAGACTGACCCGTGATCCCGATATCAGGTATTCAACAGGAAATGAGCCTATGGCAGTTGCAAGATATTCACTTGCTGTCGACAGGAGAGGCAGACGGGACAACAACGGAGGCGACCAGCCTACAGCTGATTTTATCAATGTTGTAGCATTCGGTCGTGACGGTGAGTTTGCCGAGAAGTATCTTCGCAAAGGGAACAGGATACTCGTTGAAGGCCATATTCAGACGGGCAGTTATACAAACAAAGATGGTCAGAAGGTTTACACAACGGATGTCGTTGTGGAACGTCACGAGTTTGTTGAGAGCAAGGGAGCCTCACAGTCATCAGGAGCGGACCAGTATTCCGCACCCGCACCCGGTATGGGCGGGGCCCAGCCTGATGGAGGAGACGGATTTATGAACATTCCGGATGGAATAGATGAGGAACTTCCCTTCAATTGACGGCTGTAAATGCAGGAGGTAAAGAATATGGCTTTTGGTAAACCGCAAGGCGACAATGATAGAGGAGATGCACCCGTAAGAAGAAGGAACACGATGCACAGACGTAAGAAGGTATGTGTATTCTGTGGCAAGGAAAAGGCTCTGGATTACAAGGATGTTCCGACACTCAAGAAGTATGTCTCAGAGAGAGGCAAGATACTTCCGAGAAGGATCACAGGTAACTGCGCAAAGCACCAGAGAGCCCTGACTGTTGCCGTAAAGCGTGCACGCCACGTCGCACTGATGCCATACACAGCAGATTAATACAGAAAAGAGCGTCGATAAAGACCAACCGCCGATGCGGTTGGTCTTTTGTTGACATTTCCATATGGAAAAGATAAACTAGACCATGTACGCTTAAACGCTTTATAGCGTTAAAGTGAAACTGATTGATTTGGAGGGTTTAATATGCCTATTACAGAACTTCTGGAAAGAAACGCAAAGCAGTATCCGGATGACGTCGCTCTCGTGGAGATCAACCCCAAGATCCAGGAGAACAGACGCGTAACCTGGAAGGAATACGAGCTTATAGAAAGCACAAAAAAGGAAGCTTACCGCAGGGAGATAACATGGAGGGTCTTTGACGAGAAGGCCAACCGCTTTGCAAATTATCTCCTTTCAAGGGGGATCAAGAAGGGCGACAAGGTCGGTATCATCATGATGAACTGTCTTGAATGGCTTCCCATATATTTTGGTGTGCTCAAGACAGGAGCCCTGGCCGTTCCCTTCAACTTCCGATATTCTTCGGATGAGATAATGTACTGTGCCAAGCTGTCACAGATCGATGTGCTGGTATTCGGGCCCGAATTTATCGGACGTATCGAAGAGATATGCGATGAACTGTCCAAAAAGAGACTCCTCATATATGTCGGAGACAACTGTCCCACCTTTGCGGATGACTATAAGGAATCCGTTTCAAACTGTTCCGGCGTGAGCCCTGACATAAAACTTACGGATGATGATGAAGCGGCTATCTATTTCTCATCGGGAACAACTGGATTTCCCAAAGCCATACTCCACAAGCACCGCTCGCTCATGCATTCGGCTGCCTGTGAACAGAATCACCACGGACAGTGCAGGGATGACGTTTTCCTGCTGATACCGCCCCTATATCATACCGGAGCAAAGATGCACTGGTTCGGGAGCCTGTATTCGGCTTCGAAGGCTGTCCTTCTGATGGCCACCAAGCCTGAACAGATACTCGAAGCGGTATCAAAAGAAAAATGTACGATCGTATGGCTCCTTGTTCCCTGGGCCCAGGACATACTAGAAGCCATAGAAAGCGGCCGCGTAAACCTTTCGGATTACCAGCTGTCCCAGTGGAGGCTCATGCATATAGGGGCTCAGCCCGTACCCAGAAGCCTGATAAAGAAATGGAAGGAGATATTCCCCAACCATCAGTACGATACCAATTACGGCCTGTCAGAATCCATAGGGCCCGGCTGTGTTCATCTGGGAGTTGAGAATATAGACAAGGTCGGTTATATAGGAAAGGCCGGATACGGATGGGAGACCGCCATACTCGGCGAGGACAGGAAGCCCGTAAAGCAGGGAGAGGTCGGAGAACTGGCAGTAAAGGGCCCCGGTGTCATGGAATGTTATTACCACGATCCCAAGTCAACAAAAGAAGTCCTGGTGGACGGATGGCTCTATACCGGGGATATGGCAATGACTGATGAGGACGGTTTCATAATGCTCGTTGACCGTAAGAAGGATGTCATCATCAGCGGCGGTGAGAACATATATCCCGTCCAGATCGAGGATTTCCTCAGGACAAATGAGGCTGTACATGATGCAGCGGTCATAGGCATACCGGACAAACGGCTGGGAGAAGTAAGCTGTGCGATCATAGAACTCAAGAAGGATTATGTTGTCACGGAAGAGGAGATGAATGAATTCTGCATGGCTCTTCCCAGATACAAGAGACCCCACAGGATCATATTTGCGGACATCCCGCGTAACCCTACGGGCAAGATCGAAAAGCCCCGTCTTCGTGAGATGTACGGAGGCAAAGGACTTGTTGAAGCTCAGAATTTAGGTTGATACGGAGACAGGGTATAAATGGCATATAACAGTTCCAGACAGGCAAGGCGCAGAAGAAAACGTATGAGAAGACTGCTGCAGGCAGTTATACCTGTAGCGGTAGCGCTTATCCTTATAGGTATAATAGCACTGGTCGCACTCAACACGGGTCTGTTTGACGAGTTCGGTTACTCAAGCAAAAAGGCAGATCTTTACCAGTATTTCATGATATCCGACAGTGAAAAAGACACTGCAGCTTCCGTTGTCAGAGACGGTGAGGTCATCGGAGAGAAGATGACCATAAAGGACGGAAGGCTCTATATCCCTTATGAGACCGTAAGGGATAAATACAACGAAAACTTCTACTGGGAAGATTTTTCAAAAAGACTTTTGTATACGACCGGTGAGGGAGTGTATGCGGCAAAGTGTGATGAAGACCATTACAGCCTCGGCGACAACGGCATACAGGCCGGATACACAATATGCTATATGAACGGGGAAGTCCTGATGTTATGTATGGATTACGTCAGGATCTTCACGAACATGGAATATGAGCTGTACGGGGGCGTAAAGGATGAGCCGTACCGTGTCATGATCAAAACCGAATGGGGCACGGAAAAGGTCTGTGATGTAACGGAGGATGATGTTGCCATCAGGACCGCGGCCGACAAGGAAAGTGCCATATTAAAGGAAGTCAGAAAAGGCAGTGCCGTCCGGATGCTTGAAGAGGAAGATGACAAATGGGTAAAGGTCATGTCCGAGGACCTGATAACCGGATATATGGAAAAAAAGCATCTGTCGGACCCCTATGACCATCAGGAGACACCCGTGACCGATGCTCTTCCCATAAACGTCACACCCGTGGCCGATTACAGCCAGCCTCTTGTTCTGGCCTGGCATAATGTCACAGGGGACAGTTCCATGTCCTCACTTAAGGATAATGAAAAATATCTCGCATATATAAACACGATATCGCCCACCTGGTTTTCCATAGCGGATAATGAGGGGACCATCGAATCTATAGCCGATCAGGCATATGTTGAGACCTGCCATGCAAAAGGGATCAAAGTATGGGGCCTTATGACCAACGTGAATTATCCGGAAGTGAGCATGAAGGCGGTATTATCTGACCCCGCGATAAGATCCTACATGACCGAGCAGCTTCTGGGATATGCATCCCAGTACAGTCTTGACGGGATCAATATCGATCTGGAATCGATACCGACCGAAGACGGACCCGCATACGTGCAGTTTGTCCGTGAATTCTGCCTGAAGGCACATGAGAGAGGCCTTGTGGTCTCTGTGGACAATTATGTTCCCAAGGAATACAACATACACTATGACCGGCAGGAGCAGGGCATTTTTGCGGACTACGTGATCATCATGGGTTATGATGAGCATACTGCCGCATCGGAGGAAGCCGGGTCTGTGGCTTCGATCGATTTTGTGCTCGAGGGTATTGAAAAGACCCTTGAAGATGTTCCTAAAGAAAAAGTTATCAATGCTCTGCCCTTCTATACAAGACACTGGACAGTCGATGAGAACGGAAGCGTGACTGATGTTAAGAGCCTTCCCATGTCAAAAGGAAGTGAGACCGTATCTTCTGCCGGAGCCGCTGCCGAATGGGATGACGGGACCGGACAGAATTATGCGGAATGGACATCCGGCGGCAGTATAAATAAAATATGGCTCGAGGATGGAAGATCCATCCAGGCCAAGCTTGAAGTCATGAAATCCCATGAGGTCGGAGGAGTGGCCGTCTGGCAACTTGCTTTCGGAACGGAAGAAGCATTTACTCTTATCGATGAGTATTACCGGCCTCGCACAGAATAGATGATGAAGGTGTTTGGAAGAAGGGATGTTATGAACAGAAAGCAAGTTGCCAAACAAGAATGGAAGCCGGGGAATATGCTATATCCGTTGCCTGCGGTAATGGTTTCCTGCAGCAGGTCCGGTGAAAAGCCCAATATAATCACCGTAGCCTGGTGCGGAACTGTATGTTCTGACCCGGCCATGGTATCGATCTCGGTAAGAAAGGAAAGATACTCTTATGAGATGATCAGGCAGACCGGGGAATTTGTCATTAATCTCACAACGAAGGAGCTGGCGTATGCAGCCGATTATTGCGGCGTCAGATCCGGCAGGGATGTGGACAAGTTTAAGGAAATGGGTCTTACACCTGCCCCCGCCTCGGTCGTATCATGCCCCATAATAGCTGAAAGCCCCGTTAATATCGAATGTAAAGTTATTGATGTCAAGGTGCTCGGTTCCCACGACATGTTCATAGCCGAAGTTGCAGCCGTGGATGTTTCTGAAGAATATATGGATGAAAACGGAAAGTTTGATCTTAACGGTACCGGCCTTATAGCCTATTCACACGGCGAGTACTTTACCCTTGGCGATAAGATAGGAAAGTTCGGCTTTTCCGTGAAAAAGAAATAAGTCTTCTGGTTTACGGGTCCTTCGCGGCTCGGTATCGGGAAACTCTTTTGATCTTTATTGCAAAGGACCCGGTAAAAGGTACCTGCATTTGTTGTAAGGTACGATGATACAATTTATCGTTTAAGATCACTCCAGCGTGTGGAATATACTTTGCTTGTTTTTGAATCTGATCACGAACAATCGTTTATATTAAATCAGGGGAGTTACCGAAAGATAAAAATTTTCGTCGATTAATTCGGGGAAACCCCGACAAGAAACTCCTGAAATGTGTAGTTTTACCTGTCGTCACAGGAAATCTACTGGAAAAAATAAGACATATATCTTAAAATATAGATAAGAAATATGAATTATCCGCTACCCTCCTTTCGCCACTTTTTGCGATGGAGCGATCTCGAGTTTGATTTTTACATGAAACAGACTAATTTTCAATCGCAACATATAGTGGTGTTTTCTGACAATACCACATCGGGAACTTAAAGAGCGCGAAAATACGTGATTTTCAAAAAAGATATGAAATATTAACTAAATGTAAATATTTAATGACAAAAATTTGACTTTTTTTCAAAGAATAGTATTTGACATTTTCTTTTTGCCGATATATAAATATATATCAACCCGATCTTAATAGACAGGAGGTGACTATCATGAAACTGGAACGTGTCAACGATCATCAGATAAGATGTACACTTACGAAAGCAGATCTTGCAGACAGACAGTTAAAACTGTCCGAGCTTGCATATGGTACCGAGAAAGCCAAGACACTGTTTCGTGATATGATGCAGCAGGCCTCCTATGAACTCGGATTTGAAGCCAATGACATACCGCTTATGATAGAAGCGATCCCGCTTTCGTCAGAATCCATAATTCTGATCATCACCAAGGTTGAGGATCCCGATGAACTTGACACCAGGTTTGCGAATTTTGCACCCGATATCAGAAATGAGGAAGATGATGTCATAACCGAGCTGTTCAGATCTGTTTCAGAGGAGATGCCGGAGGTTCTGGATCTCTTTAAAAAGCTTTCCCAGGAGGTCACCAAGAATCCAGAGCTTCTTGAGGAAGCCAAGGAAAAGCTCATAGAGCAGGCAAATGCATCAGGGGAGCTGTCAAGGGCCTTTGCCTTTGATACCCTTGCCGATGTTATAACCGCTGCCGGAGTGGTAGCCAAATTCTACAGGGGGAAGAACTCCTTATATCATGATGAGACCGACGGCTGTTATATCCTTGCATTGAGCAAAGGAGATCATACCACAGAAGAGTTTAACAGGATATGCAATGTACTGTCGGAATACGGTTCCATGGAGAGATCGACACCTGCCTCGGAAGCATTTTTCGAGGAGCACAACAACAGGATCATTGCCGATGATGCCATAAGGACTCTCTTATCGTGATACATTCTTAAGAACATAAAAAGACCCCGGAACGATCCGGGGTCTCAGACTGTAGACAAAGCGGGAGCTGAACTTCGAGTTCTGCTCCCGTTTTTCTCTTTTGAAGGTTTGTTCTGTTATGCAGCCATCAGACAACCGGATGATCGATCATATAAAGGCCCTATTATCCCCTTCCTTTGAAGCAT
>JAILLI010000124.1 GCA_024693225.1 Lachnospiraceae bacterium | reverse complement strand
GAGAATTTGGGCTTACGCTGCTGTTTTACCTTCATTGACGTTTTGGCCATGAAATGTTTCCTCCTTCTATCCTTCCCTATTTGGCAAAGGGCATACCGAACTGTGCCAGCAGCTCTCTTGCCTCTTCATCTGTCTTCGCTGTAGTTACGATGATAACGTCCATACCTCTGATCTTATCGACCTTATCATATTCGATCTCAGGGAAGATAAGCTGCTCCTTGATACCGAGAGCATAATTGCCTCTTCCGTCAAATGAATTGGGGTTAACACCCCTGAAGTCACGCACACGGGGAAGTGCAAGGTTTACCAGACGATCAAGGAATTCATACATCTTTTCGCCGCGAAGGGTAACCTTTGCTCCGATAGACATTCCTTCCCTTATCTTGAAGTTAGCCACGGAATTCTTGGCCTTGGTTATAACTGCCTTCTGACCCGTGATGGTCTCAAGATCGCCGACTGCTGCCTCAAGGACCTTGGCATTGTCCTTGGCCTCACCGACACCCATGTTTATAACAATCTTATTGAGCTTGGGGATCTCCATCACATTCTTATAACCAAACTTCTTGGTCATGGCATCCCTTACTTCTTTGTTATACAGATCTTTGTATCTACTCAACTTCTGCCACCTCCTTAATCGATCACTTCGCCGGTCGACTTGGCGTAGCGGACTTTCTTGTCGCCATCAACCTTAAAGCCTACTCTGGTGGGTTTGCCCTTATGAACATACATAACGTTCGAAGCGTCGATGGCAGCTCCCTGCTCAACGATCCCACCGTTCTGATTTGCCATGGAGGGTTTTGTGTGTTTCTTAACCATGTTCACGCCTTCGACGATTAGTCTTCCCGACTTCCTGTCTACTGAGAGAACCTTTCCCTCTGCGCCAACATCCTTACCTGCGATGACTTTAACCGTGTCACCTTTTTTGATCTTTGCCATTGCCATGTCGCGCACCTCCTATAATACTTCCGGAGCGAGGGATACGATCTTCATGAACTGCTTCTCACGAAGTTCTCTTGCTACGGGTCCGAAAATACGAGTTCCTCTCGGTGTATTGTCATCCTTGATTATGACTGCAGCGTTCTCATCAAAGCGGATGTATGATCCGTCCTTACGGCGGGCACCCTTCACACTGCGAACCACAACAGCCCGGACTACTTCACCTTTCTTTACAACACCGCCGGGTGTTGCATCTTTAACGGTTGCAACTATCGTATCACCGATGTTGGCATATCTTCTTGTGGATCCGCCAACAACGCGAATGCACAGGATCTCTTTTGCACCGGTATTGTCGGCAACCTTAAGTCTGCTTTCCTGCTGTATCATTTGTTTACCTCCGCATTACTTAGCCTTCTCAACGATCTCAACAAGTCTCCATCTCTTGTCCTTGGAGAGCCTTCTTGTTTCCATTACCTTTACTGTATCGCCGATGTTGCACTCGTTATTCTCATCATGTGCCTTCAGCTTATAAGTTTTCTTGACGATCTTCTTGTACAGCGGATGCTTAACATGGTTGACAACTGCAACAACAACCGTCTTGTCCATTTTATTGCTCACTACCTTACCGGTACGTGTTTTCCTTAAATTTCTCTCTTCCATCTCGTTCCTCCTCTCAAGCCTTTGACTTCTCGGTCATGACAGTACGGATACGGGCGATGTTCCTTCTTACGTCCTTGATCCTTGCCGTATTGTCAAGCTGATTGGTTGCATTCTGGAATCTTAAGTTAAAAAGCTCTTTCTTAGCCGCAACGAGGTCTTCCGACAGTTCGCCGAGCGACTTTGCCTTCAGGTCTTCAAGGTATTTACTATTCTTCATTTGCCACACCGCCTTCCAGGTCCGCCTTTGCAGCGATCTTACACTTGCAGGGGAGTTTGTGCATCGCAAGCCTTAATGCTTCTTTTGCAACTTCCTCGGAAACGCCTGCTATCTCGAACATAACACGTCCGGGTTTAACAACAGCTACCCAGTATTCTACGGCACCTTTACCGGAACCCATACGGGTTTCAGCGGGCTTTGCCGTAACAGGCTTGTCAGGGAAGATCTTGATCCAGACCTTTCCGCCACGCTTGATGTAACGCGTCATTGCGATACGGGCTGCTTCTATCTGGTTTGATGTGATCCAGCAGGGCTCAGCTGCCACAAGACCGAATTCACCGTATGAAATAACATTTCCTCTAAGTGCCTTACCTCTCATCGTTCCGCGAAACTGCTTACGATGTTTTACTCTCTTCGGCATTAACATTACTGCTCACTCCCTTCTTTAACTTTTTGGGGAAGAACTTCGCCTTTGTAGATCCATACCTTAACGCCAAGCTTTCCATAAGTGGTGTCTGCTTCCGCAAAACCGTAATCGATGTCTGCGCGGAGTGTCTGAAGGGGAATGGTTCCCTCGCTGTAGAACTCCGTACGGGCTATATCGGCACCGCCGAGACGCCCTGAAACCGCTGTCTTGATACCAAGGGCACCGGCCTTGAGCGTTCTGCTCATTGTCGACTTCATGGCCCTTCTGAATGAAACACGGTTCTCAAGCTGCTGAGCGATATTCTCTGCAACAAGCTGTGCTTCTCTGTCCGGTCTCTTGATCTCCTTGATGTCAACAACAAGCTTCTTGTCAGTTATCTTTGCAAGCTCAGCCTTGAGCTTTTCGATATCCGCACCGCCCTTACCGATGATAACACCGGGCTTTGCGGTAAATATGATGACCTTGATGCGGTCTGAAGCGCGCTCGATCTCAACCTTGGAGATACCTGCGTTATATAACTTCTTCTTCAGGAATTCCCTGATCTCATGATCCTCTACGAGAAAATCAGCGAAATCTTTCTCGGCATACCATCTTGAGTCCCAATCTTTGATAATTCCGACTCTCAATCCGTGAGGATTAACTTTCTGTCCCATGCTCTTCCTCCTTATTTCTCATCCAGCACGACTGTAATGTGGCTCATACGCTTCTCTATACGATACGCACGACCCTGTGCACGAGGCTGAACTCTCTTCATTGTGGGGCCCTTGTTTGCATAGCACTCAGCAATGTAAAGGTTCTCACGGTTCATACCGTTGTTGTTCTCTGCATTTGCGATCGCCGATTCCAATAACTTCTTAACAAGTGATGACGCGTATCTTGGATTGTATGTCAGGATTCCGAGTGCCGTCGTAACATCTTTGCCTCTGATAGCGTCCAGTACGAAACATGCTTTCTGAACAGATACTCTTGCATAAGACAGTTTAGCTGAGGGTCTGGTATCCTTGTTCGCATTTCTTTCTCTTTTGATCTGGGATCTGTGTCCTTTTGCCATTTGGATAAACCTCCTTTCAAACTATCCTATACTATTTAACCTTAGACTTCTTCTCATCCTTGCCATGGCCTCTGTAAGTTCTGGTACTTACGAATTCGCCAAGCTTGTGACCTACCATATCCTCCGTGATATATACGGGAACATGCTTTCTTCCGTCGTGAACCGCGATCGTATGTCCGACAAATGAAGGGAAGATCGTGGATCTGCGTGACCAGGTCTTGATGACCTGTTTATTGTTTGACTCGTTCATGGCGTCTACCTTCTTAAGTAAATGCTCATCGGCGAACGGGCCTTTCTTTAATGATCTAGCCATTGTTATTTCCTCCTGTTTTACTCAAGAAACTACTTTATGGTGCTGCCATCACGGCGTCTTACAATAAGTTTGTTCGATCTCAGATTTTTCTTTCTTGTCTTCAGGCCGAGTGCCGGTTTACCCCAGGGTGTGCAGGGACCGGGACGTCCGATACTGGTCTTTCCTTCACCACCGCCATGAGGATGGTCGTTGGGGTTCATAACGGAACCGCGGACTGTGGGCCTTATTCCCATGTGACGCTTACGTCCGGCCTTACCGATGTTGATGAGGTTGTGATCTCCATTGCCTACAACTCCGATCGAAGCTCTTGCGATAATGGGTACCATTCTCATCTCACCGGAAGGAAGACGAAGTGTTGCGTACTTTCCTTCCTTAGCCATAAGCTGTGCACCGTTTCCTGCGCTTCTTACCAGCTGGCCGCCTTTTCCGGGATACAGCTCGATATTGTGTACCATGGTACCTACAGGAATCTGTGACAGGGGCAGGCAGTTACCGACCCTGATCTCAGCTTCGGGACCGTTCATGACCTTCATTCCGTCTGTCAGTCCTTCGGGTGCAAGTATGTATGACTTCTCGCCGTCTGCATAGCAGATCAGGGCGATATTGGCTGTTCTGTTAGGATCATATTCGATACCGATCACTGTTGCGGGTATTCCGTCCTTCTGACGCTTGAAATCGATGATCCTGTATTTTCTTCTGTTGCCGCCGCCTCTGTGACGGACTGTGATCTTACCCTGGTTGTTACGTCCCGCATTCTTCTTAAGGGAAGTGCACAGAGACTTTTCAGGCTCCTTCTTGGTGATCTCTGCGAAATCGGAGCATGTCATCTGTCTTCTGGACGGTGTATATGGGTTATACTTTTTGATTCCCATGATTTTGTCTCCTTTTCAATATTTATCAGGTTATTGTCCTATATCTTGGTCCTTATCAGCGGCCCGTACCCGCTCAAGCAGAGCTCTGCCCGTAAAGGCCGCTACGCGATCTTAATGATCAAAGACCCGTGAACAGTTCGATATCCTTGCTGTCCTCGGTAAGCGTTACGATCGCTTTCTTGGACTTTGCGGTCCTGCCGTAAACAAGTCCGCGTCTTTTCTTCTTGCCGTCAAGGTTCATCGTGTTGACATTCCTGACCTTGGCTCCTTCAAACATCTTCTCGACCGCTTCCTTGATCATGGTCTTGTTTGCGTCGGGATGTACAAGGAATGTATACTTCTTCTCACCCATACCTGCCATACTCTTCTCTGTAACAACAGGCTTAAGGATAACGTCATAGTAGTTTATAGCTGCCATTATGCGTACACCTCCTCGATCTTGGCCACGGCATCCTTTGTAGCGATGACCGTGTTGTACTTCATTATGTCATAGGTGTTGATCGTATTGATGGAAGCCGTGATGACATCGGGGATATTCCTTGCCGAGCAGATCACGTTCTTATCATCTTCCGCCAGAACCACGACCGCCTTTGAAACCTTAAGGTTGCTTAAGATCTCACTGAACTTCTTTGTCTTGATCTCATCAAGCTTCAGTTCGTCAAGTACAAGGAACTTGTCTTCCTGAACCCGTGATGTGAGGGCGCTCTTAAGGGCTGCTCTCTTTTCCTTTTTGTTAAGTTTGAAAGAATAGTCTCTCGGAACCGGCGCGAATACAACTCCGCCGCCCTTCCACTGGGGTGATCTTGTGGAACCCTGTCTTGCATGACCTGTTCCCTTCTGTCTCCAGGGCTTTCTGCCACCTCCGCTGACTTCGCCGCGGGTCTTTGCCTTCTGGGTACCCTGACGGCGGTTGGCAAGGTGCTGTACTACAGCCATATGAACAAGATGTTCATTGATCTCAACGCCGAATACGGCATCATTCAGATCCATCTTGCCGACTTCTTTACCTTCCATATTGTAAACAGATACGTTAGCCATCTGTATCATCCTCCTTTCCTAGGGCTTTATCATTTAGCGACCTTAACGCTCTCTTTAACCGTGATCAGCGCTTTCTTAGGTCCGGGAACCGCTCCCTTTATAAGTAACAGGTTCTTTTCTGCATCAACTCTTACTACCTCAAGATTTTGAACCGTCACTTTGACGCTTCCCATATGTCCGGGCATCCCTTTTCCTTTGAATACTCTTGAAGGTGAGGAACATGCGCCGTTTGAACCCTGATGGCGGTGGAACTTACTGCCGTGCTTCATGGGGCCTCTGTGCTGTCCGAGACGCTTGATCGTACCCTGGAAGCCTTTACCTTTTGATATCGCAGTAGCATCGACCTTGTCACCGACTTCAAAGATGTCAGCCTTGATCTCCTGAGCTACCTGATATTCATCACTGTTTTCGAAACGGAATTCCCTGACAAATCTCTTTGAGGAAACCCCGGCCTTGTCGAAGTGGCCTTTAAGGGGCTTGTTGACACCGTTTCTGTGAACGATCTCCTTCTTTCCCTTTGCATCCTTGTTAACGATGCGGTCCTTCTTGTCAACAAAGCCTACCTGAACTGCCTTGTAGCCGTCATTCTCTTCTGTCTTGATCTGTGTAACCACGCAGGGGCCTGCCTCAAGCACGGTTACGGGAACGAGCACGCCGTCTTCATTGAAGATCTGTGTCATTCCGACTTTTGTAGCCAAAATCGCTTTCTTCATTTTTTCCTCCTTCTTTATTACCCAGCGGACTTGCATCTATTCGGAGCTTGAAATCTCTTACTGAATGAGGCCAGCGCATTCAGATCGACTTCGTCGATGAGCGCTCGCCGTACAGTAAGGGATCTTCCCACTTCGTGGGCCCCTCCTTTTAGCATTTCTTAAGCTGAAGGTTTATTTGTTTTTCATTTTGATATCGATATAAACACCTGCAGGCATCTCAAGCCTTGACAGGGAATCTACCGTCTTCTGGGTAGGTGTGAGCACATCGATAAGACGCTTATGTGTTCTCTGCTCGAACTGCTCACGGCTGTCCTTGTACTTATGTACGGCACGGATAATCGTAACAACTTCCTTCTTGGTGGGAAGGGGAACCGGTCCGGATACCTCTGCGCCGTCTTTCCTGACAGTCTCGATGATCTTCTTTGCAGCATCATCAATGAGGACATGATCGTATGCCTTCAATGTGATTCTCATTACCTGTGTTGCCATAAAAAAAGTCGCCTCCTTTTCGTACTTTCTGATGAAAGTCAGACAAGCGGTGACTGTACACTCTCCCGTGTGTGTCCTGAAATTTATCACAGACCAACACGCATGTTTTCCTTTTACAAGGACGCTCGGACATCTAAATCAGTCCTCGCGGTGCAGCCGGGTTATTTCCATCTTCGACGGGCCCCTATCTGCATTGCGTACAGTGACTTGTCGCCAGTTTTCTAACTTGACATTCGCTCCGCGGAATTACCTGTATAAAATACAGCAACCTCACACTTCATCGCTATCAATGCCACAGCAATGTCGAGTATATAACATGGTTTTGGGAATAGCAAGAACTTTTTTTGAGGATATGGCAAAAACTCATGGTCAGATTGTATTTTTTTAAGAACAATGTGGTGTCCGTCCGGTCAGACCACAATATATTGTCAAAATCCGCTTAAAGATAATTTGGGGACGGTCTTTCGGACCGTCCCCTGATCTGCTTTATAAAAGGCCCTGTATCAATTCTCTGCCTTTACTTCTTCGAACTCTTTTACTATCTCGGCAGAAGGTGCCTTGGTGCAAAGAGATACGATAACGATCGCGATAAAACTTATGATAAAACCGGGAAGCAGGGAATAAAGTCCTGTAGCCGTTCCGATCGTCTCTCCTCCCATCAGCGGGATGTAATCCCATATGATGACTGTCAGAGCGCCTGTAAGTATGCCCGCAAAAGCGCCTGAGAAATTGGTCCTCTTCCAGAAGAGCGAACACAGTACGAGCGGACCGAAGGCCGCACCAAAACCTGCCCACGCATCACTTACCAGTTTCATAACCGAGCTGTCCGGATTCCAGGCAATGAGAAGGGCGATGATGGCTACTGCTATGGTTGCTCCACGGCCTACATTAAGAACACTGCTCTCGGATGCATCCTTTCTGATGATGCCCTTATAGAGGTCCTCGGATACTGCCGAAGACGCAACAAGCAGCTGGGAATCAGCAGTTGACATTATGGCTGCAAGGATAGCCGCTATGAAAAGGCCGGCCAGAAGAGCCACATTTGAGTCCTCTGTGAAGACTTTCTTGATCATCTCAATGAAGACCTTCTCGGAATCTTCCATTACACCAAGCTTTGCAGCAAGGTATGCCCGCCCGAGCAGTCCTATGAAGCAGGCAAAAGCAAGGCCGAGTACAACCCAGAGTATGGCGATGGATTTGGATTTCTTAAGCTCCTCCTTGTCCTTGATGGCCATGAACCTTACAAGGATATGGGGCATTCCGAAATATCCGAGACCCCACGCAAACGAGGAAAGGATGGAAACCGCCGAGATCTGTGTACCGCCTTCCTGCATGGGATTTAGGAAGGATGAAGGCTCAACACCCGTTGATACAAGGTTGGCCGTAAAGTTTCCCGCACCCATATTGATAAGAGCTATCATGGGAACAAATATTACCGCAAAGAGCATCAGAAGGCCCTGTATGAAGTCTGTCGTACACACTGCAAGGAAACCGCCCATAAATGTATAGGTAAGGATAACGAGCGCGCCTATGATCAGGGCAAGATGATAATCCATTCCGAAGACCGAATTAAAAAGCTTGCCGCCGGCTGAAAATGCCGAAGCGGTATATACGACAAAAAAGATGACTATGACCGCCGACGAGATACCCAGCAGAACCTTCTTCTCGTCACGATAACGGTTAACAAAGAACTCAGGGAGTGTCAGGGAATTGTTGGCCTTGATCGTGTACTTACGAAGGGGACCGGCAACAAAGAGCCAGTTTGCGATCGTACCGAGCATCAGACCGACACCTATCCATACCTGACCGGTTCCCAGAGCATATATGCTTCCGGGAAGTCCCATGAGCATCCATCCGCTCATATCGGATGCTCCTGCCGAAAGAGCAGCAACAAATCCGTTAAGCGAACGTCCTCCTAAGAAATAATCCTCCGAATTGTTGTTCTTCTTCATGAATGAAGCGCCGATAAAGATCATTATGAGCAGATATACCGCTATGGCGATCATTATCAGTACAAGTGATGATGTAGACATATTTTTCCTCCTCACATTTTTTACGGAACATGTCAAGTTTCCACGGAAAACTTAACACATTGGGGAATATCAATATACCCAATATTTACCCGGAATATCTGCCTGAGGCCCCGCAGGGCAGTATCAGCTGCGATGAAGTCACGGGAAGTCCCACCTCGTCCGCAACAACACTTCCTCCGAACCTTTTGACAAACACAGTGTTCATCATATATGAAAGAACCGCAGGTTGCAACCCTGTTGTATAAGAATTTACAAGAATAAACAGCGGTTCCTCTGACAGGATCATTGATGTCTTCTCAAGAAGATCGAAAACACAGTCCTCAAGCTTCCATACCTCGCCCTTTGGTCCGCGCCCATAGGAAGGCGGATCCATGATAATGGCATCATATTTATTGCCCCGCCGCATCTCTCTTTCAACAAACTTGAGGCAGTCATCAACAAGCCATCTGACGGGGGCGTTCTCAAGACCGCTGCGCCTGGCGTTTTCTTTTGCCCAGCCTACCATACCCTTGGCCGCATCGACATGGGTGACCCTGGCTCCCGCAGCAAGGGCCGCGACCGTCGCACCGCCTGTATATGCGAACAGATTAAGGACATTTATAACCCTGCCGGGCTCTTTGGCTAGTGTTTCTTTTATAATAGAAGAAAACCATTTCCAGTTGGCAGCCTGTTCCGGAAAAAGTCCGGTATGCTTGAAGGCAAAGGGCTTGAGACAGAAGGTCAGATCCTTGTACCCTATGGTCCACTCTTCGGGCAGATCGCCAATCTCCCATTCTCCTCCGCCCCTGTTCGAGCGGTGGTAATGACCGTTTGGCCTGTGCCACATGGGATGTTCCTTTGGAGTATCCCATATGACCTGGGGATCGGGACGGACAAGGTAATAGCTGCCCCACCTCTCCAGCTTTTCGCCAAGGCTCGTATCTATGACTTCATAGTCTTTCCAATCATCGGCTATAAACAAAGGATAAAATCCCTCCTATCTGCATTAAACAATGTGTGTCGTCCATTTGGACCGACTTCGTCATTACAAAAACCAATAATATCCGAAGGCGATCTGGGCCACAAGCTTTACGGCCCATTGCAGGAGTATAAGGGCGAGAAAAATGTACATATGCTTAACAACCACCCCGTTATCGGGTCTTCCTACAGCAAAATACTTGTAAAGCGTGCACCTTGTCATGAATATGATATAGACTGCCACACCATACAGGAGCGGCGGGTAGTCATATATACAGGTCAGTATCTCACCCCGAAGAAGGGCGCGGACCGCACGGGTTCCCCCGCATCCGGGGCAGCACAGATGAGTGATCCTGTTAAAGAGGCAGGGGTAACTGAAACTGAGGATATTTATTCCCGTACATAAGTAAAGCAGCACTGCAGCCAAACAAATGCCCAGTGCCACTAAACCAAGTTCGTACATTACCTCATCGGTATTTCCAAGCCGCCTCTTACAGGCTTTCTTCAAAACGTTCAAGATACTCCTCTATGGGAGCCTGCTCAATGCTGTTGAAAGCATAGGAAAAAGGCTCTCCGATAAATATGACTATGGCTATGAGAAGTCCCACGCCTCCGCATACTATGCCGGCTATGGCCATTCCCTTTTTCTTCTCACCTTTGACCAGCGATATTATTCCGAGGACAAGGGCCGTGGTGGACATTATGATACCCAGCCATCCGCTGGCGCAGCAGAATCCGCAGCAGCCGAATGTCACCGACAGGATTCCGAATATCATGGATATCAGACCCAGGATGCTGGTCTCCTCCTCCTCATCAACAGAAGCTGTCTCATATCCTGTCTGAACCTGCTCGGGCTGTTCCCCTGTATATAGAGGATCCGAAGCCGGTCCTTCATCCGCATTCTGAGGGCTGTCCGCTTCCTGTCCCGGCCCGGCCTCCTGCATACTTCCCGCATCCTGATCAGGATCCGCTGTATATGCAGCTTCCGTCTCATCCCCCTTATATATGTCATCTATCGTCTGTACTGGTTCCGGGGTCTCTACTATCTCAGCTTCAACCTCTTCGACAGGATCCGCCACCTCATTTGTCTGATCCTGTACATCCGTCTCCATATTTTCTGCGGCTTCTTCCGTATTTAAAGCATCGTTATATATTACATCATTATTTTCAGACATCCGTCTCTCCCCTGTCCTGTGTTATTGACCTTTAACAACCGCCGGGCGCTGTCTGCGGCCGACAAATCAAATATAATACATAATCCCGGCCATTACAATAAAAACTTTGGCATTGAAATATCCGATGAACTCTGATAATTTCATATTCATGAACCGGTGCAGGCGACCGGTGCCGGATGGGATCTTCCCGCAAAATGATCAAAAACATGCACTCTGAAGCCTTCCATGAAAGGATGTTATGAAAAAAGGGATACTTATAGTCAATTCATTTCTGGATACACCGTCGGTTAGGGATACTTATGATCTCCTGCTTGAAGGTGCGAAACACTGCGGCATAAGAATGGACCTTATCGGAAACGACCGCTTTTTTGTCGATCCGGGTTCCGGGCTTATAGAAACGGATGAGCACAAGGCATTAAATGATGCGGATTTCATCCTCTTCTGGAACAAGGACCTCTTCCTGGGGCGCGCTCTTGAACGGGCAGGACACCGCCTTTTTAACCCGGCAGATGCCATAGAAGCCTGCGACAATAAGGCTCTCACCTTCGAAAAGCTTGAGGGTGTATGCAGGGTCCCGAAGACCCTCAAGATTCCGATGACCTTTAATACCATTGGATACGGCGACCTGTCATTTGAGGACCATATCGGAAATATCCTGGGATATCCCTATATAATCAAGGAATGCCTGGGCTCATACGGAGGGCAGGTATATATGGCGGAAGATGAAAAAAAAGCCCGTTCCATCATAAAAGCCATAGAAGGAAAGGACTGTATAGCCCAGGAATATATAAGATCCAGCCACGGCCGGGACATAAGAGCATATGTTGTGGGAAATGAAGTTGTGGCAGCCATGGAAAGATACAACGATACAGATTTTCGGTCCAATATAGCAAACGGGGGAAAGTCAAGGCCGATAGCGATAAGCGGTGAGCAGGCCGGGATGGCTCTTGCCGCCACAAAAAAGCTGGGAATGGATTTTGCAGGCGTTGACATACTCTTCGGAGATGATGATGAAAGTTTCCTGTGCGAAGTCAATTCAAACGCCCAGTTCCGAGCCCTTTACGAGACAACAGGCATCAATATCACTCATGCCCTCTTCGAGCATATCATAAGCGTCTGCTGAGCCTGTAAAGCCACACCACTGCCAGAAGGGCCACGGCCATAAAGAACGAACCCACAGCAAGCTGAAGAGGCAGAGAAAGATCAGCCGGCAGCAGGGGCGCCAGATAAAGCCCGGATACATTTATGGTCATGTGCAGTATAAATGTAGCGGCAAATCCCATGAGACTGTTGGGCAGGTTTAAGATCCCCGCTTCCGTGTGTGTTCGTGCACGGAATATCAGAGGGCAGTAATAAAAGACACATCCGATGATCAGACCCATCACAAGGCCGTATACACGCTGTACGGCATTCCCGTGATATATACCAAAGAGGACCGACTGTATGATATTTGCGGCCCAGAAGGGGACCAGCATCCTGCCTGCGCGCAGAAAGATCAGCCTGAACACAAGCTCTTCGACAAGAGGACTGACAAATATGACATGGGCTATCTGCCTCGGCTCAAGAGAGGTGATATATTCCATATAATCATTGTATCTGCCTGCGGCTGCCGCTGCGTCACCACCTGCATTTCCCATGATATCAACAGCGGCGTTTACAAGGTAAGCGCCGCCGATCTGTAATACGATCCCAAGCACAAGTAGAGAAAAGATATTGATGGCGCCAAACAGGCGCATCCGCTTTACGGGATCCTTTAATATGAGATTACTGTCCCCAAGTGTCCCCAACATAGACATTGCTTCACCCTAACCGCTCTATCTTGTCTGCAGGCAGGTGTTTCAGCAGGCATTCTTCAAGATCCGTTGACTTGACCGGCTTGCTCAGATAGGATGCGAAGCCTTCCTCGAGATACATCTCCTGGGCTCCGACAAGGGCATTTGCGGTAAGAGCTACAACCGGTGTATCTATGTTCAGTCCGTCCGCCTGCTCCCTTATCCTGTGAAATGCCTCTATACCATCCATCAGCGGCATCATGTGATCCATGAGTATCAGGTCATAATGCTTCAAAAGCGTATATTTCAGACACTCTTCTCCACTGGCGGCAAGGTCGATCTGAGCTTCAGTATTCTTGAGGAGGAGCCTGACAACATTCAGGTTCATCCTTACATCATCGACTACCAGCAGTCTTGCATGAGGAGCCGTGAATCTTTCCTTTGTCTCTTTTTCTTCGGAAGCGTCATCCTCTGCGTCCGCCCGTTCACTCCGCCTGTTGAGCCTTTCCGAGAAATCTCCGATCTTTCCTTCCGAGGCTATCTTCTGAGGTATCTCCACAGTAAATTTTGAGCCCTCATAGAGCACGGATTCCACTCCGATCGAGCCTCCCATCATCTCCGTAAATCTTCTCGTGATGGAAAGTCCCAGACCCGTACCTTCTATATTTCTGTTCGATTTCTCATCGATCCTCTTAAAGGAATCAAAGAGATACTTCTGATCCTCTTCCGATATACCTATACCGGTATCTTTTACCGCGATCGTAAGGGAAATGTTATCATTATCTATACGTCTGAAGGAGACTATGAGCCTTACGCTTCCGTCCTTGGTATACTTAACGGCATTGGTAAGAAGATTCATGATTATCTGACGGATACGGACCTCGTCTCCGTACAGGAAAGCAGGAATTTCAGGATCATTTTCAACCGTAAACTTCAGATCTTTTCTCTTTGCCCTCATGAATATCATGTTATAGCAGTCATTAAGGACAGAGAAAAGCTCATATTCGACCGGATGGAGTTCCATCTTGCCCGATTCGATCTTGGAAAAGTCAAGGATATCATTGACAAGAGACAGAAGCTGATGCCCGGCACTGTCGATATCATTGGCATACTCAAGTATCTGCTTGTCCTTGCACTCCCGAAGGATCATCTCATCCATACCGAGAACGGCATTTATGGGTGTCCTTATCTCATGGGACATATTTGCAAGGAAGTTGGATTTGGCCGTACTTGCGCTCTCAAGCCTTGCATTTGCTTCTTCCAGTTCTTCATTGAGTTTCCCGAGGTCTTCCTCATTCTCTTTAAGGGCTCTGGCCTGCTCTTCATATGTTTTGGTCTGATACTTAAAGATAAGACCGAATATGACCGTCACAAATACAAAAGCCATACTGGTATCCATTATCTCATCGTTTCTCGTATCAAGGTACGCGACATACCCCGGATAGTTTTTTTCGATATGGAGGCATCCTGCAAACATGATGAAGTTTATAACGGAAATGATGATGCTCCATTTGATATCGGTAAGAAGCCACGTAAAGACCGATCCGAGCAGCATCCAGATGACTATACCCGTGCCGTGACCTCCACACACAAAATACATGACCGGAAAAACTATGATGTTTGCCACAGTGGAAATGATGATGGGTGGTACCTTTGAATCCGGGAATCTGTTGGTCAGATAAAGAA
>JAILLI010000123.1 GCA_024693225.1 Lachnospiraceae bacterium | reverse complement strand
CTGAAGCCGGAAAAGGCGGCCGATTTTGACTTTGACAGATATAAATGTGCATTATATAAAGTTGCAGTTACTTCTTTTGTGAAAAAGTAACAAAAAAACTTTTCTTTTTTGGCACTATGTATTAGAATAAACGATATAGTGCCAGAGGTCCGCTTGCGCGGGGGTTTAAGTGACGGACCGGCGAAAAGGAGAATGGTATGATTTCAAATCAGATATTGCAGAGCACCATTGAGGGACTGAAGGGGATAACGAGAGTTGAACTGGCGGTCATCGATGTTGACGGGAAGGTTCTTGCGTCAACTTTTACGGAAAGCATCAATTATCATGAGGCGGCAGCAGGCTTCACACAGTCTCCGGCTGACAGCCAGGAGATATCGGGTTATCAGTTTTTCAAAGTGTATGATGAGCTCCAGATAGAGTATATACTGGTGGCTCAGGGTAATTCCGAGGATTCGTATACGATAGGCAAGATAGCGGCCTTCCAGATACAGAACCTGCTGATAGCCTACAAGGAGAGATTTGACAAGGATAATTTCATCAAGAATCTCCTGCTTGACAACCTGCTCCTTGTAGACATCTATACCAGATCGCAGAAGCTGCGCATAGATGCCGAGGCCCGGAGGATAATAATAATCGCACAGACACCTTCGGCCAAGGAAGTCAATGTCCTCGAGAACGTACGTACTTTTTTCAAATCAAGGACCAGGGATTTTATCACTGCCGTTGATGAAAAAGGCATAATCATAGTCAGGGAGCTTGCAGCCAATGAGACATATGAGGATGTGGACAAGGTTGCCCATCAGGTCCTCGAGATAGTCAGCAAGCAGACCGGCAGCACCTGCCATGTATCATACGGGACCATAGTGAACGAGATAAGGGAAGTATCAAGGTCCTACAAGGAAGCCAAGATGGCCCTTGATGTCGGAAGGATATTCTTTGACGACAGGGATATCATCGCTTACAGTTCACTCGGGATTGGGCGTCTCATCTACCAGCTGCCCATACCTCTTTGCAAGATGTTCATCAAGGAGATATTCGACGGCAGGAGCCCGGATGAGTTCGATGAAGAGACGCTGATGACCATAAACAAGTTCTTCGAGAACAGCCTCAATGTATCGGAGACAAGCCGTCAGCTCTATATACACAGGAATACACTGGTTTACAGGCTTGACAAGCTTCAGAAGACAACGGGGCTGGATCTTCGCGTGTTCGAGGATGCCATAACCTTTAAGATAGCCCTGATGGTGGTCAAGTATATGCGCTACATGGAGGAAGAAGACAGATAGGGTCATGATCGCTCCAATGAACCAATACACTCATGCACCGGTTCATGCACAATCCTCTCAATACGCGCGCGCGCTCCGTTTCCGCGCATAGCGGATGCTAGCCTCGAAAATACCTCGGCAAGCGCCGATGCGCTCCAAGGGTATTGAGAGAACAGTGCATGCCCCGGAGCATGGGACCGGTGTACAGTGTTTCGGATATGGCGGATATGTATAAGGGAAGTTTTATAAGGGAAGAAATGAGGGATTAAAATGATCACAATGGAGGATGTTTCAAAATCGTACTCCACGGGAGTGCCGGCACTCAATGACGTGAGCCTGCACATCGACAAGGGGGAATTCGTCTTTATCGTCGGAGACAGCGGATCCGGCAAATCAACGCTCATCAAGCTGCTGCTTAGGGAACTTACGCCCACCAGCGGCCGTATCATTGTAAACAACTATGACCTTTCAAGACTGCGCAGGCGCAAGGTAGCCAAGTTCCGCAGGAACGTGGGGGTCGTATTCCAGGACTTCAGACTGCTGAAGGATCGTAACGTATATGAGAACGTTGCTTTTGCGCAGCGTGTCATCGAAGTGCCGACGAGGCAGATCAGGAAGAATGTTCCCGCCATGCTCTCACTGGTGGGTCTTGCAGGCAAGTACAAAGCCAAGACCTGGCAGCTGTCCGGAGGAGAACAGCAGAGGGTGGCACTGGCCAGAGCCCTGGTCAACAATCCGCCCATACTTCTTGCGGATGAGCCTACGGGAAACCTTGACCCCAGGAATTCCTGGGAGATAATGAAGCTTCTCGAGGAGATCAACAGGAGGGGCACGACCGTGCTCGTCGTCACCCATAACAGGGAGATAGTCAATGCCATGCGCAAGCGTGTCATCACCATGAAAAAGGGAATCATTATCAGTGATGAAGAGAAGGGTGAGTATATAGATGAGGATTAGTACACTTTGGTACACATTTAAGCAGGGATTTAAGAATATATTCCGGAACAAGATCTTCTCTCTTGCGACCACTGCGACCATCGCGTCGTGTATTTTTCTGTTCGGCATCTTCTACTGCCTGGTCATAAACGTCCAGTACAGCGTCAGGGCTGCCCAGTCAGGGGTTGCTGTCACGGTATTTTTTGACGAGGGCATAAGTAACGACAGGATAGAGGAGATCGGATCCCAGATAAAAGCAAGGAGCGAGGTATCGGAGGTCAAGTTCGTTTCCTCGGCCGAGGCCTGGGACAGCTTCAAGGAGGATTACTTGGGAGAATATGCGGACGGATACGAAGGGGACAATCCCCTGGAGGGATCCGAGAACTTTGAGATATATCTGAATGATGTCGCAAAGCAGCCGGAGCTTGTTGCATGGCTTGGGACCGTGCAGGGTATAAGGGAAGTGAACCGGTCGGATATAACCGCGGAAGTCCTTACCAATGTGAACATGCTGATCTCATATGTTTCACTTGCCATCATAGGAGTGCTGCTTCTGGTATCAGTATTTCTCATAAGCAATACGGTTGCCATGGGTATATCCGTAAGGCGGGAGGAGATAGGCATAATGAGGCTGATCGGGGCAAAGGATTTCGTGGTAAGATCTCCTTTCGTGATAGAGGGGATACTCATAGGCCTCATAGGGTCGGCTCTTCCTCTTGTAGCCATATACTATCTGTATAAGCTCATGGTGGAATATGCCAATGAAAACTTTTCGGTCCTTTCCGACATGCTGAGGTTCATGAGTGTCGAGGAACTGTTCCGGAACCTGGTTCCGATATCGCTGGTACTCGGAGTAGGGATCGGTTTTTTGGGGAGCCTGATCACGGTAAGGAGACATCTGAAGGTCTGATATAAGACAGGGAGGACCGCATATATTACCGGCCCTCCGACTAAGTCGGGTTTTAATGGCCTGTGTTTGGGGACACAGAGGGGAAAGAAATGAAACGCAAAAGGGGAGCGCGTTTTATAGGATTGGTGGTCGTAACTTCGGTCTTAGCGGCACATGTGCCGCTATTTGTGCATGCCCAGACGCTGACAAACGACAAGATCAAACAGAGTGAGGAAGAGAAGAAACAGGCCGAGAGTGAGAAGAATGCCCTGAAAAGCAATCTGACGGATGTGAAGTCCCTTCTCGCAAGCCTTGAGAATAAAAAAAGCGATCTTGAAGGTTATATACAGGAGCTTGATTCCGATCTCGAAGACATAAACGAAAAGATCGACAGTCTGAACCGGCTGATAGACGACAAGGAATTCGAGATCAAGACAACGGAAAAAGAACTGGCGGACGCAAAGGTCACGGTAGACAAGCAGTATAACATGATGAAAAGGCGCATCAAATTCGTGTACGAGCACGGAGAGGCGTCACAGGCTGAAATGCTGCTGTCCTCCAGGAGTTTCGTTGATTTTCTCAACAAGGCGGAGTTCATCTCCAAAATGTCGGCATATGACAAGCGCATGCTGGATTCTTATATAGAAGCCAAAGAGCATGTGTCCGAGCAGGAGGAGATACTGATAAGGCAGAAGAGTGAGCTCGAAGAGGCGAGGGCTGCCGTAGAGAACGAGCAGAGTGCCACCGAAACCCTCCTGTCGGAAAAGAAGGATGAGATCACGGCATATGAGGGGGATATAAGCAACAAGGAAGCCGCCATAGCCGAGTATGAGGCCATGATAGCCGAACAGGACCAGATAATAAAGAGTCTTGAGGCTGCCATACTTGAAGAGAAGAAGCGGCTGCTGGAGGAGAATAAAAAGGCCATAGTCTATGACGGAGGAAAGTTCAAATGGCCGGCTCCTTCATATACCAGGATATCCGATGATTACGGAAACAGGATCCATCCGATACTGGGAACCAAGCAGTTCCATAACGGGGTCGATATGGCTGCCCCTACGGGATCCCCCATACTGGCAGCTTATGACGGTGAGGTCATAGCGGCATCATATTCACCGGCCATGGGAAACTATATAATGATAGATCACGGTGACGGGCTCATCACCATCTACATGCATGCAAGCTCCATATCCACCTCTGCAGGTAAGATGGTGGCCAGAGGAGAGCGTATAGGAAGCGTCGGTTCAACAGGCAGATCCACAGGACCCCACCTTCATTTTTCGGTAAGGCTTAACGGGTCATATGTTAGCCCGTGGAATTATCTCGGTTAGTGATACCGAAGGAAAAGAGGAGATCATGGAAGAAAACGAAAAGATAAACGAGACCCCGGATGAGCAAGTGAAAGCTTTTACGGGGATATCGCCCGAGGAAGTTGCAAAACAGGTAAAAAAGGCCCGGAAGAAAGGTATGGTGCAGGGTCTTTTGATCACTCTGATAATAGTCATCATATCCGCAGCTGCAGTTGCAGCCCTTTCTTTTTTCAAAAAGATCGCAGATGAGAGCATATATGCCGAGCTGCTCGGGAACACAACGGGTTCGGTCCTTGACAGGGCAAGTGTTGACAAGATCAATAATCTGTACGGGCTCATAGAAAAGACCTATATCAAGCCCGTGGACAAAGAAAAACTGCAGGACGGCCTCTACAAGGGCCTGCTCGAAGGCCTCGATGATCCTTATTCCGTCTACTACAATAAGGAAGAATTTGCCGAGATGATGGAAAACGATTCGGGGACCTTTGAAGGGATAGGGGCATATCTGTCACAGGATCCCGATAATAAACAGATAACCGTGGTAAGACCCATAGAAGGATCTCCGGCTGAAGCCGCAGGCATGAAGGAAAATGATATCATCGTGGAAGTGGACGGCGAGGATATCTCGGGACAGGATATCGATACTGTGGTATCAAAGCTGCGCGGTCCCAAAGGCACATCGGTCAATGTGGGTGTACGAAGAGGCGGTGCTGCAGAACTTATATACTTTGATATAAAGCGTGAGAAGATCAATTCCATCTCCGTGGATCACAAGATGCTTGAAAATGATATAGGATATATAGCCATATCGGATTTCGCAGATGCCACGGCCGACCAGTTCATGGAAGCCTTTGACGATCTGGAGAAGAAGGGCATGAAGAGCCTTATCATAGATCTTCGGTCCAACGGCGGAGGCTATGTGGATGTATCCGTTGAGATAGCTGACAGGATGGTCAAGGACGGTGTCATAGTCTCGGTCAAGGAGAAGCACGGCCTGTCCTACAAGTACGAGGACAAGGGGGATGACAAATACCTGAAGGTTCCCTGCGTGGTCCTTGTAAACGGAAATACAGCCAGCGCCTCAGAGATACTGACAGGAGCCCTGAGGGATTACAAGCTTGCGACGGTCATGGGCACCAAGACATTCGGAAAGGGCATAACACAGATGATATTCCCGCTTGACGACGGAAGCGGGGTCAAGATAACGAATTCCGAGTATTATACGCCCAACGGTGAGAATGTGCACGGTGTAGGTATAGAACCGGATGTTGTCGTGGAATGGGATTACGAGAAATACACCAAGGACGGGACAGACAACCAGCTTGATGCAGCCATAGAGTATCTTAAGAAAAATTGACCAGGCAAAGGAGAGACGGATGAATAAAGTCAGCATATGCGACAGTACCGTAAGGAAACTGACGACCGGCAGGAACAATACGTTGTCTTTCAAGGAGAAGCTTGAAGTGGCAAAGCTCCTTGACAGGCTGTGCGTTGATGTGATCGAGCTTGATGAGATCAGAAACAGCAAGGTGGACAGCCTCCTGATCAAGTCGGTGGCATCAGCCGTAAAAACCAGCACAATAGCCGTTCCGGTAGCTTTGGGCAAGGATCCGGCTGCGACTGCTTCGGCATTGTCCGAGGCAGCATCATTCCGGCTTCAGGTCGTTGCCCCCGGAAGCAGCGTCAGGGCGGAGTATGTATACCACAAGAAGCCGGCTGCCATCCTTGAGATGGTAAAGGAGACCGTATCTGCATGCAGAAAGTATACGGATGACGTGGAGCTTATCATCGATGATGCTACCCGTGGTGATCCTGCAGTCATGTCCGATCTTATAAATACCGCCGTGGAAACCGGCGCATCCCTTGTTACCTTAAGTGACGATGCCGGCGAGATGCTGGCTGAAGAGTTTGCGGCTTTTCTGGAGGAGAGGCTTGCAGCGGATCCGGCCCTTAAGGATATCAGGTGGGGTGTATCCTGCTCGGATGAGATGTCAATGGCGGATGCCTGTGCCATAGCCGCCCTTTGCCACGGGGCAAAGGAGATCAAGGCAGGGGCCTTTCCGGTAAATACAGCCTCCCTTGAGAACGTGTGCAGGGTGATAGCGGTCAAGGGCGAGAGCTTCGGGGTAAGGACCAATGTGGCAACATCCTCCATGAAGAGGATAGTGGACAGGATATCAAGATTCTGTGCCGGGGGTACGGCAGGAAGTACAGTGGCCGGCTTTACGGGAGGAGTTGAGAGCACCGATGACAGGCTTACGGAGCATGACACAAAAGAAGCTGTCGAGGCAGTGGCCTCGAAACTGGGATATATATTAAGCGATGAGGATTCTGAAAGTGTTTACGAGGCATTTTTAAAGCTTGCATCAAAAAAGGAGAGCGTTTCCACAAAGGAGCTCGATGCCATCATTGCAACATATGCCATGCAGGTCCCGGAAAAGTACAGGCTTGAGGATTATATAGCCAACACGGGTAATCTGATAACCTCCATGGCCCACGTTAAGCTTGGCACAAAGGACGGTGACATAGAAGGCGTGTCACTTGGCGACGGACCCATAGATGCCGCTTTTCTGGCAATAGAGCAGATAACGGGCAGACACTATGATCTGGATGATTTTCAGATAAAGGCCATAACCGAAGGAAAAGAAGCTGCGGCGGAGACCATAGTAAAGCTGCGGGCTCAGGGAAAGGTCTATTCCGGAAGAGGATTATCGACGGATATAATAGGTGCCAGCATAAGGGCATATCTTAACGCAGTCAACAAGGTCATTTTTGAGGAGGAGGAAGCATGAAACTTTCTTTTTCCACCCGCGGATGGAAGGACATAACATTTGAAGGCTTTATGGATATAGCCGAAGAGATGGATTTTGCCGGGATCGAGGTATACAGGCTCCTCGGAGGCAAGGACCTCTATCTTAAGGGCGAGGCTTTCAACCGCTACAATATTGCAGACACGACCAGAAAGCTCCGTGACAGGGGCCTTGTCATACCTATTTTTGACGGAAGATACGATCTTTCGGACGAGAGCGCCCTTGAGGACATCATAAAGATAACCGAGATAGCCGGTTATATGCGTGTCGACTATGTGGGTATAGGTATAGACACGGATGATGAGGACCTGATAAAGAGCGCCGTAGAAAAGCTCCTTCCCGTGGCTAAGAAGAACAGGGTCACCCTTCTTATGGAGACCGAGGGGATATACAGCGACACAAAGCGTCTGTGCGACATGCTGGACGGATTTGCCGATGACAACCTGGGAGCCCTGTGGGATCTTCACCATACATTCAGATACGGCGGTGAGCTTCCCAAGGATACGATCCGAAACCTGGGCGCTTATATAAAACATGTCCACCTGCGGGATTCCGATGATGCCGACACCTACAACCTGATCGGTGAAGGAAGTGCTCCCGTAAAGGAGTTCATGGATGCCCTTTATTCCATCGATTATCCCGGCTTCATATCTTTGGAGTGGAAGCCCGAATATATGGATGATCTAGCCGAATATGAGGTGATATTCCCTCATTTCGTCAACTATATGAGCAGGTTTGAGAACACCAGGGGCAAGAAGAAAGTCCTTTATCCCAACCATGACGGAACGGGATACTATGTATGGAAAAAGGATGAACTGATAAACCTGACCTTCCCCCAGGTGCTTGACCGCATGGTAGAGGAATTTCCGGACCAGTACTGCTTCAAATACACTACCCTTGATTATACCAGGACCTATGAGGAGTTCCGGGATGAGGTCAATGATTTTGCAAGAGCCCTTATGAGCCTGGGAGTAAAGTCGGGATCAAAGGTCGCAGTCTGGGCCACCAACGTACCCGCATGGTATATCTCCTTCTGGGCCTGCTGTAAGATCGGAGCCGTACTGGTCACCATGAACACGGCTTACAAGATCCACGAGGCGGAATACCTGTTAAGACAGTCCGATACCCATACCCTTGTCATGATCGAGAAGGCCGTGGATTCGAACTATAAGGAGATAATAAACGAACTGTGTCCCGAGCTTGCACATTCAAAGGCCGGGGAAAAGCTCCACTGCAAGAAGCTGCCATTCCTTCGCAATGTGATAACCGTGGGCTTTAAGATGCCCGGGGCTCTGACCTTTGAAGATGCCATGGACAGGTGCGACATGGTATCACAGCCCGAGCTTGAAAAGCTTGCGGCAAACGTGCGACCCGATGATGTGTGCAACATGCAGTACACATCCGGAACGACGGGATTTCCCAAGGGGGTCATGCTCACGCATTACAACGTTGTCAACAACGGCAAGTGCATAGGGGATCGTATGGGCCTTTCAACTGCCGACAGGATGATGATACAGGTACCCATGTTCCACTGCTTCGGAATGGTATTGTCCATGACATCATCCATAACCCATGGTGCGACCATATGTCCCATGCCGTATTTTTCGGCAAAATCATCACTTGCCTGCATCAACCAGGAGAGGATCACATGCTTTAACGGCGTGCCCACCATGTTCATAGCCATGTTCAACCATCCCGACTATAAGAAGACGGATTTCTCATATATGAGAACGGGCATAATGGCAGGGGCCGGATGCCCTCCGGAGCTTATGAAGAGGGCTGCCGATCCGGATGAGATGAACATGCGGGGCATAGTATCGGTTTACGGACAGACCGAAACTGCTCCCGGCAACACCATGTCATCCTGGACCGATCCCATAGAGGTAAGGACGGAGACGGTCGGTTATGCATTCCCTCATGTTGAGTGCAAGGTGGTGGATCCCGAGACCGGGGAAGAGGTTGCCACGGGTCAGAACGGTGAGTTCTGTGCCAGGGGCTACAATACCATGAAGGGTTACTACAAGATGCCCGAGGCAACAAGGGAGACCATAGATAAGGACGGATGGCTGCATTCGGGCGATCTGGCCGCAAAGGATGAGGCCGGAAATTACAGGATCACGGGGCGGCTCAAGGATATGATCATCCGGGGAGGAGAGAATATCTATCCCAAGGAGATAGAGGAATTCATATATACCCATCCCATGGTAAGGGATGTTCAGGTCATCGGCGTACCCGATAAAAAATACGGCGAAGAGGTCATGGCCTGTATAATATTAAAAGAAGGCCAGACCATGACCGTCGAGGAGATGGACGAATACATCAAGTCACACCTGGCAAGGCATAAGGTGCCGAGATACATTGAGTTTGTGGACAAGTTCCCGATGAATGCCGCAGGTAAAGTGCTTAAGTATAAAATGAGAGAGGATGCGGCTAAAAGACTGGGACTTTGACAGCCCGGCTCCTGACGCAGGTGAGGAACATAAAATGAAAAAGAATATCGTTACGGTTGACGGAAACGGTGCATGTGCAAATGTGGCATATGAGTTCACCGAGGTCGCAGCCATATATCCGATCACTCCGTCATCCCCCATGGCGGCAAAGACCGATGAGTGGTCGGCAAAAGGACGGCCGAACATGTTCGGTATGCCTGTCAGGCTCGTGGAGATGCAGTCGGAGGCGGGAGCCATCGGTGCCGTTCACGGTGCCCTGCAGACAGGGAGCCTTGCAACAACTTATACATCAAGCCAGGGGCTTATGCTGATGATCCCGACCCTTTACAGGATAACGGGTGAACATCTTCCGGCAGTACTTCACGTAGCGGCAAGGACAGTGGGGACCCATGCCATGAGTATATTCGGGGATCACTCGGATGTCATGGCCTGCCGTCAGATAGGCCTTGCACAGCTGTGTTCAGGAAGCGTACAGGAGGCTGCCGATATGGCGGCGGTGACCCACCTTTCCGCCATAGCCGCGCGCCTTCCCTTCATGCATTTCTTTGACGGTTTCCGTACTTCACATGAGATGTCGAGGATAGATATGCCCGATGTGGCCGCTCTCGCAGAGCTGACCGATAAGGAGGCCCTGTCTTCTTTTCGCGCCCACGCCCTCAATCCCGAGCATCCTCTTCTGCGCAATACGGTTCAGAATGATGATGTTTATTTCCAGTTTCGTGAAGCCAACAACAAATGCTATATGGACCTGTCGGATATCATAGAGGGATATATGGACAGGGTATCAGAGCTTACGGGGCGTACCATCAAGCCCTATCAGTACTACGGACCCGCCAATGCCACCGATATGGTCATAGCCATGGGCAGCGTATCGGGAACCATAGAGGAGACGGTCGATGCCCTCAACAAAAGAGGACGCAAGTGCGGTTTCCTCCAGGTACACATGTACAGGCCTTTTGATGTCAAAAAGCTTCTTGCTGCCGTGCCGTCTACCGTAAAGAGGATAGCGGTCCTTGACAGGTGCAAGGAGATGGGTGCGGCAGGCGAGCCCTTATATGTTGATGTCTGTACCGCTTTTTACGATTCGGACAGGGATGTGAAGATAATAGGCGGAAGGTACGGCCTGTCCTCAAAGGATACGGATCCCGCGCAGATCGTTGCCGTATTTGACAACCTTGCATCAAACCGTCCGGTAAGGAGCTTTACCATAGGTATAGAAGATGATGTGACCCACCTGTCACTGAAAGCCCCAGAGCTCGATTATGAGATCGGATCGGCAGATATGATCTGCTGCAAGTTCTGGGGACTTGGAGGCGACGGCACGGTCGGCGCCAATCATAATACGGCCAAGATACTGGGTGATCTTGCGGATATGTATTCACAGGCCTACTTTGAATATGATGCCAAGAAGTCATTCGGTGTGACCAAATCAAATCTCAGATTTTCAAAAAAGCCCATCAGGGGAAGCTATTACGTCAAATCGGGAGATATAGTGGCCTGTCACAACCAGAGCTTTATCAAGCAGTATGATGTGGCATCCGAGGTCAAGCGGGGAGGGAAATTCCTTCTCAACTGTACCTGGTCGGATGATGAACTTGCAAACGAACTTCCAAACAGGGTCAAGAGACTGCTGGCCAGAAGGAAGGTCAGGCTCTTTGTCATAAATGCGACAGCCATAGCAGAGGAACTGGGGCTGGGAAGCCATACAAATACCGTTCTCCAGGCTGCCTTCTTTAAGATCGCGGACCTTCTTCCCATCGAAACGGCCATAGGCGAGATGAAAGAGGCTGCCAAAAAGGCATATTATACCAAGGGGAGCGCCATAGTCAAAATGAACACGGACGCCATCGAAGCGGGTGCCCAAAGCGTTCATGAGGTCACGGTGGATCCGGCCTGGGCATCCCTTAAGGATGAAGAGATAAAGGGAACACAAAACGCTCCCGCCATAGTTACCGAGGTGTGCGATCACATAAACAGGCAGAAGGGAAACGATCTTCCTGTATCCGCATTTGTGGACAGGATGGACGGGTCCATAGAGATGGGCCTTACCGCATATGAGAAGCGGGGTATAGCCGTCAATACTCCCAAATGGGATCCCGACAAATGCATACAGTGCAACATGTGTTCATTCGTATGTCCCCATGCTGCCATAAGGCCCCACCTGCTGTCGGAAGAGGAGGCAAAAGCAGCCCCCGGCACCATGAAAACGGCAGATGCAAAGCCGGACGGAAAATACAGATATACCCTTACAGTCTCGGAATATGACTGTACGGGCTGCGGATCCTGCGTTAACAGCTGCCTTGCAAAGGATAAGGCCATCACGATGGGACCTGTCAGTCTTACGGATGAGGCACGAAAAGAATGGGATTACAGTCTTACCATAAGTAAAAAGCCGGAAGCATATAATAAATACACGGTCAAGGGCAGCCAGTTCGAGACACCCCTTGTGGAGTTTTCCGCTGCCTGCGCAGGCTGCGGGGAGACACCCTATGCCAAGATCATGACCCAGCTCTTCGGAGACCGGGTATACTGGGCAAACGGAACCGGATGCTCCCAGGCATGGGGGGCTACCTACCCGGGTATACCCTATACGGTCAATGAAAGGGGCTTCGGCCCGGCCTGGACCAATTCCCTTTTCGAGAACAATGCGGAGCTGATGCTGGGAATGTATCTGTCGGTGACCCAGCAGAGAGGGCTGCAGAAGAAGAGGGTAAAAGAACTTCTTGAAAGTTCGAAGGATGAGAAGGTGCAGACAGCCTGCAGAAGATATATGGATTCCTTTGATGATTATGATGCCTCAAGAACTGCATCGGATGAACTGATAAGTGTCCTTGAAGAGGGCACCGACTGCCGTGATCTGGCGGATCAGATCTTAAAACACCGTGATCACCTTGCCAGGAAATCCTTCTGGATGTACGGGGGAGACGGCTGGGCATACGATATAGGCTTCGGAGGCCTCGATCACGTCATAGCCACAGGGGCAAACATCAATACCCTTGTCATAGATACGGAGGTTTATTCCAACACCGGAGGTCAGAGCTCCAAGGCCACGCAGATAGGGGCCGTTGCCCAGTTCGCTTCGGCCGGGAAGACTACGAAGAAGAAGGACCTGGGAGCCATATTCATGACATACGGCAATGTCTATGTTGCATCCGTGTCCATGGGAGCCAGTCCCAACCAGCTGCTTAAGGTATTGAAGGAAGCCGAGGAGTACGACGGACCTTCCGTGATCATTGCCTATACTCCCTGCATAACCCACGGTATCAAGGCGGGGATGGGATCTGCCCAGGAAGAGATGAAGAGGGCGGTAGAAAGCGGGTACTGGACCCTTTATCATTATGATCCGAGACTTGCCGAGCCCCTTGTTGTGGACTGCAAGGAGCCTACGCTTGACTACGGGGAATTCCTTGCCGGTGAGACCAGATATTCATCGCTTAAAAAGACCTTTCCCGATAATGCGAAAAAGCTGTTCGAGCAGGGTGCAAAGGACGCAAAAGAGCGATATGAAAAGTACAAGGCCAGGGAAAAACAAAGCTGAGGCTTATGAGCAGGGGGGGCCACAGGGTGGCCCCTTTCTTATACCATATGAGCCGGATGCCGTGACATGGCCGGAAAGGGAAAGATAAGGTTCGAAGAGAAGAGGTAAGAGATGAAAGAATACGTCATGGGTAACGGGGCCATCGCCCTGGGAGCCCTGTCTGCAGGTATCAACCTTATAGCGGGATATCCGGGGACACCCTCCTCGGAGATCATAGAGACGGTATCAAAATACCCCCATGAGGGCCTTCATATAGAATGGTCGGTCAATGAGAAGGCTGCCCTGGAAGTTGCCGCGGCCGCAGCCTATAGCGGGGCAAGAGCCATGGTAACCATGAAACAGGTCGGACTGAATGTGGCTTCCGATCCCCTCATGTCACTTGCATATGTGGGGGTAAAAGGCGGTCTTGTTGTGGTCAGTGCGGATGATCCCGGTCCCATATCGTCGCAGACCGAACAGGATACCCGAAGGTTTGCCGACTTTTGCAGGATACCCGTATTTGATCCCTCCACTCCGGAAGAGGCTTTTGCCATGACAGGTCATGCTTTTTCCTTTTCGGAAAAATATAAGACCCCGGTCCTGTTAAGACCCACGACCAGGGTCTGTCATGCATATGCCCCCATAGATGTTCCGGATGGTTACAGCCCCGCATCCTATGAAGGTTTTGTAAAGGATACTAAAAGATGGGTCATCTTTCCCAGACTGTCCTATATGAACCACGGCATGATAGAAGAGAGAAACGTCAGGATCGGAGAGGACTTTTCCGGATATGAACTAAATACCGTTACAGGAAAGTCTCAAAAGGCGGTCGTAACCTCGGGCGTAAGCTACACATATGTCAGGGAATGTCTTAAGGACAGGCAGGATGTAAGGGTCATCAGGATCTCGACCCCTTATCCTTTTCCTGAAAGGTTCATGAAGGATGCCCTTGCCGGAGTAAGCGAGGTCATGTGCATCGAAGAGCTGAGCCCTTACATTGAGGAGCAGATATTAAAGACTGCCGGACGCTGCCATATGGATGTGAACGTTCACGGAAAGCTTGACGGGAGCGTTCCCCATAACGGTGAGATGAGTACGGAACTTGTTGCCGGGATCCTGGGCGAGTATCTGGGCACTGATCTTAAGATGGGCCTTATCGATACGTCCGATGCACCGGACCTTCCGGCAAGACCTCCCGTCCTTTGTGCGGGCTGTCCCCACAGGGCATCTTTTTACGCGGTAAAGGAAGCGATGAAGGGGAGGAAGACCGTATTTTGCGGGGACATAGGATGCTATACCCTGGGGAATGCCATGCCTCTAGATATGGTGGATACCTGCCTGTGCATGGGAGCCGGCATCACCATGGCCCAGGGATTTGCCCATACGGATCCGGACAGGATCTGCTTTGCCTTTGTGGGTGATTCGACCTTTTTTGCCTCCGGAATGACAGGAACGCTGAACGCCGTATATAATGAAGCGGACATGGTCCTGTGCGTACTTGACAATTCAACAACGGCCATGACCGGACATCAGCCCCATCCCGGGACGGGACGGAACATGATGGGAAATACGGTAGATAAGGCCGATATAGGAAAGGTCCTTGAGGGACTGGGAGTAAAGACCATATATACGGTCGATCCTCTGGATCTTAAAGCATCGGTCGCTGCCGTTAAAGAGGCGGCAGAAGGGAAGGGGGTCAGGGCCATCATCTTCAGATCGCCCTGCATAGCCCTTTCAAAACCAACAGGCAAATGTCTGGTGGATGCAAAAAAGTGTATCAACTGTAAAAAGTGCATCCGCGAGATCGGCTGTCCGGCACTTATACCGGATGAGGGTCATGTCAGGATAGATAGGGATCTGTGCACGGGGTGCGGATTATGCGCAAAGCTCTGCCCTGTATCTGCGATAGGAGGCCGGGATGAATAAGGATATACTGATATGCGGTGTAGGCGGACAGGGGACTGTCCTGGCATCAAAGATCATAGCCGCAGCCGCCCTGGCATACGGCGAGGCCGTACATTCGGCAGAGACCATAGGTATGGCCCAGCGGGGAGGCAGCGTGACAAGTCATGTGCGGATAGGAGACCGGAAAAGCTCTCCTCTCATACCTCACGGCAGCGCCGATCTTCTCCTTGCCTTTGAGCCTGCAGAAGCGGTCAGGAACCTGAAATACCTGCGAAAGGACGGGGCGGCCATAGTCAGTACGCGGCCGGTAAGACCCGTTACGGCAGGCAACGGTACGGTATATGACGGCAGCCGGATGACTGCTTATATGGACAGCAAGTGCCCCTGTATATTTGTGGACCCGGACATGGTCTGCGCGCCTTTCGGTTCGTCAAAATTCTTTAACATCATAATGCTGGGCATTGGAGCGGGAAGCGGAAGGCTCGGGATACCGAAGGATGAGATGACAAAAACCATAAAGGAAAGAGTTCCGAAGGCTTACGTTGAGGCCAATATAAAAGCATTTGAAAAAGGGTATGAAATAGGACAAGGGTCCGGGATCTGACAAAAAACTATGTGAGGTGTGAACATGAAGATCAGTAAAGAACAGCTTGAGCTTGTCGACAGGCAGGTAAAACGAATCCTTAAGAGCAAAAACTATTACAGTAAAGTTTATGAGAAGGCGGGTATTACCGGTGTGTCATCCCCGGAGGATTTCCTCGCCATACCTTTTACGGATAAGGCGGACCTTAGGAACGCATATCCCCTGGGCATCCAGGCTGTGCCTGATGAGGAAGTGGTCCGTATCCACTCGTCTTCGGGAACGACCGGCATGCCCGTTATAATACCCTATACCGCAAAGGATGTGGATGACTGGGCGACCATGTTTGCCAGATGCTATGAGATCGCAGGCATAACAAACAGGGACAGGATACAGATAACACCGGGGTACGGCCTGTGGACTGCAGGCATAGGCTTCCAGGCCGGCTGCGAGAAGCTTGGGGCCATGGCTATCCCCATGGGACCCGGTAATACGGAGAAACAGCTTCAGATGATGATGGACCTGGGATCTACCGTGATCTGCGCCACCTCCTCGTATGCACTTCTTCTTGCGGAGGAGATCAACAAGAGAGGTCTTAAGGATAAGATCAAACTGAAGAAGGGAGTCATAGGTTCCGAACGGTGGAGTGATGCCAAGAGGAAGTATATAGCAAGGGAGCTGGGAATAGAGCTTTATGATATATACGGCCTGACCGAGATCTACGGACCCGGCATAGGTATCAACTGCCCCGATCAGACAGGTATGCATATCTTTGATGATTATCTCTATATCGAGATAATAGACCCTGTCACGGGTCAGGTCCTGCCCGACGGAGAAGAGGGAGAGATAGTCATCACGACCCTTGTAAAAGAGGGTGCCCCCCTCATAAGATTCAGGACCCACGATCTGTCCCGTATAATCCCCGGAGAGTGCAGCTGCGGCAGGCACTATCCCAGGCTGGCGACCATTACGGGTAGAAGCGACGATATGTTCAAGGTACACGGGGTCAATATGTTCCCCAGCCAGGTCGAGGAGATCCTGGGCCTTGTCGACGGTGTATCAAGCGAATACAAGATAGATATAGCCCATGACGAGACCAGGAACAGGGACATCATCATGGTGACCGCAGAGGCCGAAGGCAGGGTTGATTTTACCGCTACCGCGGAAGAGATCAAGAGACTCTTCAAGTCCAGGCTGAATGTCACACCAAAGGTAACGATCGTTTCCATCAACACTCTTCCCAGATCCGAGAAGAAGACAAGACGCGTGTTCGACCACCGCGGGGACTGAAGTCCCTGCGGTTTTTCTCTTGACAGGAGGATAAAAGGTGGTATATTTATATGTGTGTTAGCGATAGCTAACGCACGGCAAGGGCCGGACGACCGGCAGTCTTTGACGACCGTCAGGGCCCGTCATGACAGGAAATGATAAAAGACGTTTTTACCATATAATTAGCTAACACTAACATATTATGAGGCG
This sequence comes from Lachnospiraceae bacterium, assembly GCA_024693225.1. Lineage (GTDB taxonomy): Bacteria > Bacillota > Clostridia > Lachnospirales > Lachnospiraceae > UBA2868. The sequence continues at coordinate 22,886 of JAILLI010000123.1, read as the reverse complement.
CAGCGCCGCCTCCGGCCATGCCTTTTGCCGGGGAGCTGATGCAAAACAGAAAGGATGATGGATGTGAACATTCAGAATATGGGGGTCATCGCGGTACTTCTGGTGATAGTAGCACTGGCGGTATACGGAACGGTCAAAAGGATCAGGTACGGATCTGCATGCTGCGGGACAAAGGATCCGGCTGAAAAAAAGGTAAGGGTTCCGGACAGGGACAAAGACCACTATCCATACAGATACCTTCTGTCGGTAGACGGCATGCACTGCTCAAACTGTGCCCGGAGGATCGAGAATGCCTTTAACCGGACAGAGGGGAGATGGGCGAGTGCCGATGTAAGCAAAAAAGAGGTCAGGCTTCTTTCCAAGCATGAGGAGAAGGAGAGGGACCTTGCAGATATAACGGGATCGGCAGGCTATACCCTGCTTTCATTAAAAAGAGAATAGAGGAGGATGCAATGAAAGAATTATCTGAGTTACCGGTCAATGCCGTGTGTGTCATCACATCACTTGAAGGTGATCAGCGCTTTATAAGCAGGATCACCTCCATCGGTCTTACACCCGGGTGCCGGGTGAGCGTCATCAAAAATGACGGGAACAGACCCGTGCTGGTATATTCAAGGGATACGATGATAGCGCTTAACAGGAATGAATGCAGAGGGATCAAAGTAAGGGAGGTATCGGCGTGAGCAGTGCTACAATAGCCCTTTTGGGCCAGCCCAATTCAGGCAAATCGACTCTTTTCAACGCGCTGACGGGCTTGCGTCAGCATGTGGGCAACTGGCCCGGCAAGACCGTCGAGAAGAAGGAGGGATCCTTTTCTTATAAGGGAACCGATTATAAGGTGGCGGATCTTCCGGGGTCATACAGTCTTTCGGCCAATTCGGACGAAGAGGTCATCACAAGGGATTACATTGCGTCGGGGAATGCGGATGTGGTGTGTATCTTAGCGGACAGCTCGCAACTGCAGAGAAGTCTCTTTATGCTCGCAGACTATGCGGGGATAGATGTTCCCTGTTTTCTGCTCCTCAACATGTCGGACGTTGCAAAGGAACAGGGCAAGACCATAGATGCAAAGGCCATAGAAGCCAGGCTCGGGATCCCCGTCATTCCTTTCTCCGCAACCGACAAGGGGGCTTATGAGGCTTTTTATGAAGCACTGGGACGGGCCGTAAATGACAGGACCAGACTTAAGCTGGGCGATCTTGAGAAACACTATGAGACCATAAAAGGCTATGAGGAGATATGCAATCTGATACCGGAAAACGCCATACCCGGATATTCTCCCATGTGGATAGCCGTAAAGATCATCGAAGATGACAGGGTGGTAATGGCAAAGCTAAAAGGGGCAGTAGATGCCGCAACATACGCCCGGATAGAAGAGATAAGGAAGGATGCCAAAGGAGCGGTCGCAACAGGCGGGTGCAAGTTTGCCTGGATCGATGATGTGCTTGATAAAGCCTTCGCCACTTCCGAAAAGAAAGTAACCCTGAGCAGGCTTGACAGGATATATACAAGTAAGACCTGGGGCAAGGCCGCCGTTATCCTGACCGTGCTGCTGGGACTTATAGCATCCTTCATCCCTGCCCTGCCCCTTATGGGAGTGGGCAGCGCTGTCCTTGCCATAAAGGAGCCGGTCATGAGGGGGCTGGCGTCCATAGGCTGTCCCGAGTTCATTGTCCTTGTGGTAGGAGATGTGATCATACAATCTTTTTCATATATCTTCAAGATGCTGGGATTTGTGTTCGGCGTTACTTTAGTGTTCGGACTCCTTGAAGAAGCCGGAGTGATGGCGCGTATATCCTATGTGTTCGACAACACCATGGGAAAGCTGGGCCTTCAGGGCAAGTCGGTCATGCCCTTCCTTGTAAGCTTCGGATGTACCATGGGAGGCGCTGCCGGAGCCAGGGTCATAGACAACTGGGGACAGAAGGTCCTGACCATAGCACTTGCCTGGGCAGTTCCCTGCGGTGCGGCCTGGGCTACGATCCCCATGCTGGCATCCATATTCTTCGGGCCCGGCGCAGTAGGTGTCATAGTGGCGATCCTCTTTACAATGCTCGTACATATGTGGATAACGGCAAAGGTATTCGGCCGAAGCCTTGTAAAGGTCGAGGACCGTTACGGGATGATAATGGAGCTGCCGCCCTATCATAAGCCCAAGTGGGGAGCACTTTTTGGATATGTGTTCGGAAGGACCAAGGAAACCTTCGTAAGAGTGACCAAGGTCATCCTGCTCGTATGCGGCGTGTTCTGGCTTCTTTCTTACTCTCCTTCGGGAAGCGGCGGCATCTTATATAACATAGGTCTTGTAATAGATCCCGTGACCAGATTCTTCGGTATGCCCTGGCAGCTCTTCCTGTCATATGTGGCATCCGCGGTAGGAAAGGAAGGGGCCATAGGAGTCATCAGCGCCCTCTACAGCGGAGGGTCATTTGGGGCAGCCTTTACCGAATCCATGAACGGAGCGGCTGTTGCAGCCAATTTCAATGAGATGATGCTGGCAAATGTGACAAAGCCCGAGGCTCTGGCCTTCATATTTGCCATGACCTTTAACATGCCCTGTGTGGTAGCACTTGCCGCAACATACCAGGAAACACATTCTGCCAAATGGACGGCCAGGATAGTCCTCTACTATACGGCAGTATCCCTGATACTTGCCTTCATCGCCTACCATGTAGGACTGCTCATATGGTAAACCGTTTGACCGGACACGAAGCACCGGTCCCTACGGAGGTATGTTTCCGCATGGGCGGGCTTTGATACAGAAGGAGATCATATGGAAAAACTGCTGGAACTCTTAAAGGACGGACACGCAAGGACCCTTGAGATCCTGGCTGCAGAACTTGATACGGATCTTGATGATGTGAAAAGGCAGATAGAGTATCTGGAGAATATGGGACTGATAAAGAAGGAGACTTTCGGGGACAGGGGATGCGGTAACTGCTCCTCCTGTTCCGGTACCTGCTCCGGAGCCCAGACATGCAAGGGATGTCTTCCTGACGGAGGCTTTAAGAACATGGGGCAGATGTGGTCTGTCACGGTAAATTAGGATCAGGCGGGATCTCCGGAAGCATACGAACAGATGTTCTTGTTTTTATAGACAAGAGATCTTACAAATGGTATACTGTCATGGTATGCCATTTTTTAATGCAGCTTTCAGGGAGTCTTTGCATATATGGAGTTCAGATTACATTCGGATTATAAGCCGACAGGCGACCAGCCTCAGGCCATAAAGGAACTTGTCGATGGTTTCAAAGCGGGCAACCAGTTTGAGACTTTGCTGGGGGTTACGGGGTCCGGCAAGACCTTCACCATGGCCAATGTCATAGCCGCCCTTAACAAGCCGACCCTGGTCATATCTCATAACAAGACCCTGGCCGGACAGCTCTACAGTGAGTTTAAGGAATTCTTTCCCGAGAACGCCGTCGAGTACTTTGTATCCTACTATGATTATTACCAGCCGGAGGCTTACATACCATCATCCGATACCTACATAGAGAAGGATTCGTCGATCAATGATGAGATCGACAAGCTCCGCCTGTCCGCTACAACTTCCCTTTCGGAAAGAAGGGATGTCATAGTCGTCGCATCGGTATCCTGCATATACGGCATAGGTTCGCCCGATGACTACCAGAACATGATCGTGTCTCTTCGGCCCGGCCAGCAGAAGGACCGTGACGAGGTGGTCCGCGAACTTATCGATATAAGTTATGAGCGCAACCAGATCGATTTTACAAGGGGACGCTTCAGGGTGGCAGGAGATGTCGTGGAGATATTCCCGGCTTGGGAGAGTGAAGTTGCGGTAAGGGTAGAGTTCTTCGGTGATGAGATCGACAGGATAACGGAGTTCGATCCCCTTACGGGAAAAGCCAGGGCCCAGCTTACGCATTTTGCCGTTTTCCCGGCTTCACACTATGTCATCCCCAGGGACAAACTGGTAAAAGCGGTCTCGACCATAGAAGAGGAGCTGGCCGAACAGGTAAGGTTCTTCAAGAGCGAAGACAAGCTGATCGAGGCTCAGAGGATAAATGAGAGGACCAGGTTCGACCTGGAGATGCTGCTCGAGACCGGCTTCTGCTCCGGGATAGAGAACTATTCAAGGCACCTTACCGGGGGAAAGCCCGGGGATCCGCCCTATACCCTCATGGACTATTTCCCGGATGATTACCTGATAATAATCGATGAGTCCCATATGACCATACCCCAGCTCGGGGCCATGTACAACGGGGACCAGGCCAGGAAGAGATCCCTCGTGGATTACGGCTTCCGCCTACCGTCCGCCAAGGACAACCGTCCCTTGAACTTTACGGAGTTTGAAGGTAAAATAGACCAGATGATGTTCGTGTCCGCAACGCCGGGCCCTTACGAGGAGGACCATGAGCTCCTGCGGACCCAGCAGATAATACGTCCCACGGGCCTTCTGGATCCGTCTGTTACGGTAAAGCCGACCAAAGGCCAGATAGATGACCTTATAGGCGAGATACGAAAAGAGACCAAAGCCGGCAATAAGGTACTGGTCACGACCCTCACCAAAAAGATGGCCGAGGATCTGACTTCCTATATGAAGGAGGTCGGGATAAAGGTCAGATATCTTCATTCCGATATCGATACCTTTGAGAGAGCCAAAATAATCAGGGATATGCGCCTTGACATCTTCGATGTCCTGGTGGGCATCAATCTGCTCAGGGAAGGACTTGACATTCCGGAGATCGGGCTTGTTGCCATACTCGATGCGGACAAGGAAGGCTTTCTTCGGTCAAAGACATCGCTGATACAGACGATAGGAAGAGCCGCCAGGAACAGTGACGGCCGGATCATCATGTATGCGGATACGATGACGGACTCCATGAAGAGTGCCATAGAGGAGACCGAAAGAAGACGTAAGATACAGGAAGAATACAACAGGGCAAATAACATAAAGCCCGAGACCATACGTAAGGCGGTCAGGGATCTGATAAGCATACATAAAGAGGTCGCAAAGGAAGAAAAGGGCTTTGCCAAGGATCCGGAATCAATGGATGAGGCAGAGCTTAAGAAGCTTATAGCCGATGTTGAAAAGCGGATGAGACGGGCTGCGACGGATCTTGATTTTGAAAGCGCGGCACAGCTTCGTGACAAGATGATAGAACTGAAAAAGCATCTGCAGTCCATTTCTTAAAAAAGCCGGAGGATAAGAATTGAGCACTATTTCCATAGTCGTACCGACATACAATGAAGAAGAGAACGTCGGAAATCTTGTGAACCAGATCGATTATTCGCTCCGGGGGATAGATTATGAGGTCATTTTTGTGGATGACAGCACAGATGATACCCCGAAGAGGATACAGACTGTCATGGAGGAAAACCCCCATGTGAGGATGAAACACAGGGAGACCGAAAAGGGACTTGCGACAGCGGTCCTGGCCGGATTTGCCCTTGCAAAGGGGGATTATCTGGCCGTTATGGACGCGGATCTCCAGCATCCGCCCGCAATACTGCGGTCCATGTATGCCGTCATGGAGACGGGTGCCGATTTCTGCATACCTTCCCGCTTTATCCCGGGAGGGAGCGACGGAGGACTGGGTCCCTACAGAAAGCTTGTATCTGCCGTGGCCAGATATATAGGCAAGATAGCCCTGCCATCCCTTCGCAAGATCACGGATCCCACGAGCGGTCTCTTCATGTTCAGGCGCAGTGTTATAGAGGGAGCCGATCTTCGCCCCATAGGCTGGAAGATCATGGTGGAGGTCCTTGCCATGGGATCATACAATACGGTGGTTGAGATCCCTTACAGGTTTCAGGCCCGTCCCGCCGGGGAATCAAAGCTGTCTTCAAAGGTCACGGCCGAGTATCTGAAGCAGGTGGCCGATCTTATGAAAAGGGGCAAAAAGCAGAAGGATACTACTGTGATAAGATGGTCCCCCCGTAAGCTCAAAAGTGAATTGGAAAAAATCGGATAATGGTTTTCAGCTCGGTTATATTTTTGTGTATGTTCCTGCCGGCGGTACTGGCCGGCTATTATATCCTGCCCCGAAGGTGCCGCAACGTCTTTTTGCTCGTTGCGAGCCTTGTTTTTTATGCCTGCGGCGGCTTACACCATCTGATCTACCTTGTCCTTTCAATAGTCATCAACTTCCTCTTCGGAGTACTCATATATAAGACAGGCTCATCATCTTCCGCAAAAGAAGAGGAGGGGCCATACCATCCCGCCCTGCAGAAGGTCATCCTGATCGCTGCCGTAACAGCCAATGCCGGATCCCTTATATATTTTAAATACACGGGTATGCTCATAGAGACCTTAAACAGTCTGAACGGTGGGGATAAGGCCATACCGGATATCATACTGCCTCTGGGCATTTCCTTTTATACATTCCAGTGCATGTCCTATATCATAGACGTCTACCGTAAGGAACCTGTCTATACTCCCAACCTGATCAGCTTTGCCCTTTATATAGCCATGTTCCCCCAGCTTCTGCAGGGTCCCATAATAAGGTACGGTGATGTAAAGGAGAGGCTTGATAATCCCGGTATAAGCAGGGGCGAATTCACCCGGGGTATCGAGAGGTTCATAGTGGGACTTGCAAAAAAGGTAATCATAGCAAACACGCTTGGCGAGGTGGCTGACAAGATATTTGCGGTAGAGCCCGCCAACATGACCTGCGCCATAGCCTGGCTGGGAGCCCTGCTCTATACCCTGCAGATATATTTTGATTTTTCGGGATACACGGATATGGCCATAGGTTTGGGCCATATGTTCGGATTTACTTTCAGGGAGAACTTCAACTATCCTTATATATCCCGGTCCGTGACCGAATTCTGGAGAAGGTGGCACATATCCCTTTCCAACTGGTTCCGTGATTACCTCTACATACCGCTTGGAGGTTCCAGACGGGGGAACGTATACATAAACCTTCTCATAGTCTTTCTTGCAACGGGTATCTGGCACGGGGCTGCCTGGGGCTTCCTGGTGTGGGGCCTGTGGCACGGGCTCTTCATGCTCATTGAACGGGTCTTCAGGAACAAAAAGACGGAAGGTAAGCTTCCTGCCGTCCTTGCAGACTTTCTGGGATGGGCATATACGACCCTTGCGGTCATGCTGGGATGGGTGCTTTTCAAGATCGAGGATATCGGTAAGGCTCTTTCGTACATAAAAGTCATGTTCATTCCGGGACATCACGATTATGATGCATTTGCAGCAGGTTTTTTCCTTGATGCCAGGCTGGCCTTCTTCCTGGTCATAGCCCTTATCGCATGTGTTCCCTGGGCCCAGGTACTGCCAAGGCATCTGTCCGTCCGCATAGCCTGCCTTACAGGAAGTGAGGATACCCTTCCGAGGGTCATACGGCATGTGGTCCTTATCCTGCTCCTGGTCATAAGCTATATATTCATTGTCAACAGTACATATACACCTTTTATATATTTTCAGTTTTGAGTGATCATATGATAAAAACGGAAACCATAAAAAAGAATATATCGTCTGCCATCTTCCCGGCAGTCTTTGTGATACTGCTCATCCTTCCGGTCATCTTTATGAACTTTAAGAGTGACCAGGTCTCTGAATATGAGAACAAGAAGCTTGAGGACTGGCCGGAATTTGAATTTTCCGAAGACTACATGAAGTCCGTCTACAACTATGTAAGTGACAGGATAGGTTTCAGGGAAAGTGCCATAGCCGCCTATACGGAGGCCAACAATTCCCTCTTCGGAGCCATGGTCAATCCCCTTTTCATGTGGGGCGAGGAAGGGCATATATATTACAAGGACAAGGAATACATAGCGGCCTATCAGAGGCAAAATACCGACCCGCAGTATATAGACAGCATGGTATCCTTCCTTTCAAAGACAAATGATTACCTGGCCTCCAAGGACATAAGATTCCTCTACTTTGTCTGCCCGGACAAGAAGACCATATATCCGGAGTATTTCCCAAAGACGGTAAATGTTGACACGACAAAAGAGTCCGTGCTCGATCATCTGGATAAGTCCATGGCCAAAACGGATGTCTGCTATATAGACCCCAAGGAGGAGATACTTGCGGCCAAGGGAGGGGACCTGCTCTACAACAAGCTCTATGACGTCACCCACTGGAATGACAGGGGGGCCTTTATAGGACATCTTCTGATAGACGAGAAGATTCAGGAATGGTTTGATGACGTCCCGCCCCTTAAGGCTGAGAATTTCGATCTGGAGACGGTCCATGTGGACAGCCTTGACAATGCCAAATTTTCCATAGACGAGGACGTTGTCCTTTACAGTCTCAGGGATGATCAGACCGCGGATTATACGGAGCTGCTCCGGCCGTCCATGGTCTGTGAGACCGATAATTTCTATTCCCACCATATAAATGAGACTGCTCCCAATAACAGGAGGCTCCTGGTATTTACCGACAGTTATTTCCAGTCCTACCAGAAGTTTTACGATAACCGCTTTAAGGAGGTTTATTTCGTCCACAGGCAGAATTACGACTATGTCCAGTATTTTGTAAATCTTGTCTTCCCCGATATGGTCATATTCGAGACTGCTGAAAGGTCCATCTCCGGAGAGATGCCCCTAACCAGCGATTTTACCGGATATTATTACGAACCCGCCTACAAGGGTGACGGAAACTTTTCGCAAAACCCCGGCCTGTCCTATGAGGTCACATCCACATCGGGAGGCAGGGTCGATGGCAATGTCATATATATAGATCCTGATGATACGACATCAATATTCAGATTGGACGCCGTCCTCTTTGGTAAGGATCAGGGAAGGTATGATGTTTATGCCAGGACCGAGGATGAGTGCATTGAAACGGATTATTCAAAACTCCACAGGCAGTCCGAGGAGGAAGGGATCAGGAGGTTTTCGCTTAGCATACAGCGCAGGTTCATGGCCCAGTCTCAGATAGAGCTCTTTGCATACAGCGAGGATAAGGGCGAGACATACCTGCTTGAAACATTTGAGGTAAGATACGATGGTTGAAAAAATAAACCCCATGATAAGGATAAGGGGAGCAAGGGAACACAATCTTAAGAACATAGATATAGACATACCCCGTAACGAGTTCGTCGTGCTCACGGGGCTGTCGGGATCCGGAAAATCCTCTCTGGCCTTTGATACCATATACGCGGAGGGACAGAGGAGATATATGGAATCCCTGTCTTCCTATGCCAGGCAGTTCCTTGGCCAGATGGAAAAACCGGATGTCGATTCCATTGACGGTCTGCCCCCGGCCATATCCATAGACCAGAAGTCGACCAACCGTAACCCCAGGTCAACCGTGGGAACTGTAACGGAGATATATGACTATTTCCGCCTCCTTTTTGCCAGGATCGGTATACCCCACTGCCCCAACTGCGGCAAGGAGATAAAACGCCAGAGCGTGGACCAGATGGCAGATACCATCATGGCCCTTCCCGAAGGGACAAAGATACAGCTTATGGCACCCGTCGTAAGAGGACGTAAGGGAGAACATTCCAAGGTCTTTGAGAGAGCCCTTCGGAGCGGCTTTGTAAGAGCCCGTGTTGACGGGTCCATATATGAACTGTCCGAGGAGATAAAGCTCGATAAGAACGTCAAGCATAACATAGAGATCATAGTGGACCGTCTGGTGGTCAGGGAAGGTATAACAAGGAGGCTTACCGATTCGCTTGAGACCGTTATGGGCCTTACCGACGGACTTGTATATGTCGATGTCGCGGATGGTGACCAGCTGTCCTTTTCACAGTCCTTCTCCTGCCCGGACTGCAACATAAGCATAGATGAGATAGAGCCGAGGAGCTTTTCCTTCAACAATCCCTTCGGAGCCTGCGAGGCATGTTCGGGTCTGGGATATAAGATGAAGTTTGACGAGTATCTCATGATACCCGACAGGTCTCTTTCCATAATGGAAGGGGCCATAGTGGTCCCGGGATGGCAGTCCTGCAATGACAGGACCAGCTTTACCTATGCGACCCTTTATGCCATGAGCAAAAAGTACAGGTTCAGCCTGGATACCCCCTTTGAAAAATACACACAGAGGGTACATGACCTTATAATCGACGGGACCGGAGGAGAGGTGCTGAAGGTGTCTTATAAGGGGATGCGGGGCGAAGGAGTTTATGATGTCCCCTTTGAAGGCCTTATCAAAAACGTGGAGAGAAGATACCGTGAGACTTCTTCGGAGAGCTCAAAAGCCGAGTATGAGACCTTCATGAGGTTCACTCCATGTCCCGAGTGTAAGGGTATGAGGCTGAAGCCGGCCGCCCTTGCCGTCACGGTCGGAGGCCTCAATATCCACCAGATGACCTGTATGCCCATTCTTGAACTCAAGGACTTCATCGACGCCCTGGAGCTTACCAGACAGCAGGAACTCATAGGCTCAAGGATATTAAAGGAGATAAGGGCAAGGCTTGGCTTCCTGGTCGAAGTCGGACTTGACTATCTGACCCTTTCAAGGGCGACGGGTTCTCTTTCGGGAGGTGAGGCCCAGAGGATACGTCTGGCAACACAGATAGGATCGGGTCTTGTGGGGGTCGCCTATATACTGGATGAGCCCAGCATAGGCCTTCACCAGAGGGATAACGGAAAGCTTCTGGGAGCCCTCAAGAACCTGAGGGATCTGGGAAATACCCTTATAGTGGTCGAGCATGACGAGGATACTATGCTGGCCGCGGATCATATAGTGGATATAGGACCCGGAGCCGGATCCGGGGGCGGGAGCGTGGTGGCATGCGGAAATGCGCAGGATATCATGGACTGCCCGGGATCGGTGACAGGCAAATACCTTAAGGGAGAACTCTTCATCCCGGTCCCGAAGACGCGGAGAAGTTACACTAAGAAGCTTAAGATAAAAGGGGCTGCGGAGAACAACCTGAAGAACATAGATGTGGAGATACCTCTGGGAGTCTTCACCTGCGTTACCGGAGTATCGGGCTCGGGCAAGAGCTCACTGATAAATGAGATACTCTATAAACGTCTTGCCCACGACCTTAACCGGGCAAGGACCATTCCCGGAAAGCATGAGGCCATAAAGGGCCTTGAAAACCTTGACAAGGTCATAGCCATAGACCAGTCCCCGATCGGCAGGACTCCCAGGTCCAACCCGGCCACATATACCGGGGCCTTCGATCTTATCAGGGATATCTTTGCCGCGACAAAGGATGCAAAGGAGAGGGGATATGCAAAGGGAAGGTTTTCCTTTAACGTCAAGGGAGGCAGGTGCGAAGCCTGCAGCGGAGATGGTATAATAAAGATCGAGATGCACTTCCTGCCCGATGTCTATGTTCCCTGTGAGCTCTGCAAGGGAAAGAGGTACAACAGGGAGACCCTTGAGGTAAAGTATAAGGGGAAGAGTATATATGACGTACTGGATATGACGGTTGACGAGGCCCTGCCCTTTTTTGAGAACGTTCCCTCCATCAGGCGCAAGATCGAGACCTTAAGCGAAGTGGGTCTGGGATATATCAAGCTGGGCCAGCCTTCGACAACTCTGTCCGGCGGTGAAGCACAGCGTATCAAGCTGGCCACGGAGCTGTCAAGAAGGAGCACGGGAAGGACGATCTATATTCTTGACGAGCCGACAACGGGCCTTCATTTTGCGGATGTCCACAGGCTGGTCGATATACTCATGCGTCTTACCGATGCCGGAAATACTGTAATAGTCATAGAGCATAACCTGGATGTCATAAAGTGTGCAGATCATATAATAGACCTGGGACCGGAAGGCGGTGCCGGGGGCGGTACGGTCGTGGCTACAGGGACTCCCGAGCAGGTGGCAAAGAACAAGGCCTCCTACACGGGTCTCTATATAGCCCCAATGCTGTCCAAAGTTAAAAGGTAAGTGAATATGTACGAAAAGGTCATCAAAAGGATAATAGATATAGTGCTCTCCGGACTGGGGATAGTCTTTGCCGCCATCCCCATGGCAGCAGTTGCGGTCATGATCAAGCTTGATACTCCGGGGCCTGTTTTCTTCAGGCAGAAGCGTATAGGCATACATAAGTCATATTTTCAGATAATAAAGTTCCGGTCCATGCCAACGGATGCTCCCAGTGATACGCCTACCCATGAGCTTAAGGATGCGAAGACCATAATGACCCCTTTCCAGGAGAAAATAAGGAAATACTCGGTCGATGAACTGCCCCAGCTCTTTAACATCTTTGCGGGCCATATGAGCTTTGTGGGCCCCCGCCCCGCCCTGTGGAACCAGTTCGACCTTATCGAAGAGAGGGATAAGTACGGGGCAAACGATGTAAAGCCGGGTCTTACGGGCTGGGCCCAGATCAACGGACGTGATGAACTCCCCATAGAGGTCAAGGCGGCCTATGACGGGGAATATGTCAGAAAGCAGAGTTTTCTCTTCGATCTGAAGTGCTTTTTCAGGTCTTTTTTCAAGGTTGCGACAGCGGAAGGAGTTTCGGAGGGAGGACCTTCGGAAACAGAAGGACAGTCGGGGGAATAAGGACAGTATGTACGAGGTACTTGCCATCACAGGGATCACAGGAAAGTCGGGACAGGCTTTCGCCCACTTTCTGACCATGAATGAGGACAGGATAAAGACCATGTTCCCGGGAGGGATACGTCTGCTCCTTCATAAGGAAAGACCGGGGGATGAGAATATCCTTGCCGCCTTTTCGCCGGAGAGGATGTACGGGGACTTAGAGGACGGGGCCTTTCTTGGTGAAGCCCTTCTGGGGGTCGATACCATAGTGCATATAGCGGGCATACACTGGTCGAGAGAGCTTACGACCGCGGCAGCGGGCAATTTCGTAAGGCGGCTGATCGCGGTACATACGACAGGCATATATTCAAAATATAAAGAGGCCGGGGAAGAATACAGGAACATAGACGATTTCGTCTACATGATGTGCAAGAGCAAGAACATCATCCTGACCATACTACGCCCTACCATGATATACGGGACGGTGAGCGATAGGAACGTCGCATCCTTTATCAAAATGGTGGACCGTCTGCCCTTCATGCCGGTAGTGAACGGAGCCATGTACGAACTTCAGCCGGTACACTTCGAGGATCTCGGCCGGGCATATCTAGACGTACTCGTAAATGAAAAGATCACGGGGGGTCACGACTACATACTCTCGGGTGGAGAAGAGATAATGTTGCGGGACATGCTCTCGGAGATAGGGGCATACCTGTCCAGGAGGATGAGGTTTGTAAGCGTTCCCTTCCCCATAGCATATGCCGGGGCCTGGTTCTTCTACCTTGTCTCCATAGGCAGGATCGATCTTCGCGAAAAGGTCCAGCGTCTGTGCGAACCCAGGGTCTACCCCCATGAAGAAGCATCAAGGGACTTCGGGTATGCCCCGAGGACATTTCGCAGCGCCATAGGTGACGAAGTCAGACAATACCTTGAGATAAAAGGCAGAGGACAGAAGGGGCAGGAAAACTGATATGAAGATATTAACCGTCTGCCAGTACTATCATCCGGAGCCCTTCAGGATACATGAGGTATGCGAAGAGCTTGTAAAGAGGGGCCATGAAGTTACTGTACTCACGGGCCTGCCCAATTATCCCATGGGCGTCATCCCCGAAGAATACAGGGGCAAAGAGCACAGGGATGAGGTCAGAAACGGCGTGCACATAATCCGAGTCAGTGAACGCCCCAGGACACCGGGTAAGACCGGCCTGGCAAAAAACTATGTCTCCTTCGTATGGCATGCATCGCTTAAAGCCCTGACCATAAAAAAAGACTATGATGTTATATTCGTATACCAGCTTTCTCCCGTTCTCATGGCCATACCCGCATATGTTGCCAAGTGGTTTTCGAAAACAAAGAAGATCGCGATCTACTGTCTCGATCTGTGGCCGGAGAGCCTGGCAAGCCTGGGTATTAAAAAAACAGGCTTCTTTTTCCGCTTCATGAAGTTTGTCAGTATCCGGATATATAAGGGAGCATACACGATAGCCTACACATCAAGGATGTTCAATAAGTATTTTATAGAAGAGCTTCATGTCACGAACAGGCGCTTTATGCACATACCCCAGTTCGCGGATGAACTGTTTTCGGATATATCCGGTATCCCTGCGGCAGATACAAAAGAGACTGTCGATTATGTCTTTGCGGGAAATATCGGTATGATGCAGTCTGTTGATACGATAATAAAAGCGGCGACGCTTACATCGAACGAGCGGATCCGCTGGCATATAGTCGGTGACGGCTTTGCCCTTGATGAATGCAGGAAGCTCGCGGATAAGGAAGGACTTGGGGATAAGATCACATTTTACGGCCGCCTTCCTGTTGAAGAGATGCCGCGTTTTTACATGATGGCCGATGCCATGATAGTAACCCTTGCCGACAATGATACGATAAGTTATACGCTCCCGGGCAAGATACAGTCTTATATGGCAGCGGGCAAGGCGGTCATAGCCTCGGCAAACGGTGAGACTGCAGCACTGATAAAAGAGGCCGACTGCGGACTGTGTGCACCCGCAGAGGATGTGGCCGCTTTTGCAGGTATAGCAGACAGGATGGCCGCAGCAGGTGACTTTGCAAGATACGGGAAGAATTCGAAAAGATACTACGACAATCATTTTACAAAGAAGAATCATGTGGATCTGATCGAGAAGATGTTGGGGAAATGATATGGCAGATATTACCGCGATAATACTTACGAAGAACGAGGAAGTAAATATCGAAAAATGTATCACCTCCATCAGGCCTATAGTCAGGCGGATCGTAGTCGTTGATTCGGGAAGTTGCGACAGGACGGCGGAAGTCGCAAAGGCTCTCGGGGCCGAGGTACTTGTGAACGAGCTGAAGCCCTTTCTGTATGCGAAGCAGTTCCTCTACGGGATGGAACATGCCGGCATTCAGACAAAATGGGTATTCCGTATAGATGCCGATGAGGAGCTTACCAAGGAGAGCGCAAGGGAGATAGAGGAACTTTGCGACGCAAATGAGGATACGGATGTCAACGGCATCGTGGTAAGGTTTGAAGTAAACTTCATGGGCCGCCCCATACATCACGGGGGTGTGTATCCCTTCCGCAAACTCCTTCTTTTCAAATACGGAAAGGGGACCATAGAAGACCGGTACATGGATGAGCACTGCATCATCTTTGAGGGAAGGACAGTTGAGGTTGAGCATGACAGTCTTCATCATGATTACAAGGGACTGTCGGCCTGGATAGAAAAGCACAACAACTACTCGACAAGGGAGATGCAGGACTATTTCAACTCTCTTTCAGATGATGCCGCAACGGGTCTTACGTCAGAGCACGATCTTGACGCCAAGGCAAAGTTCAGGCGCTTTCTGCGCTGGAAGGTCTACTACAGGTTTCCGGCGGGTTTCAGGGCATGGGCATACTATTTTTACCGCTACTACGTAAGACTGGGTTTCCTTGACGGCAGGGAGGGAAAGATATTCTGTTTCATGCAGGCCTACTGGTACAGATTTTTAGTGGACGCAAAGATATATGAACAGGAAAAAAAGGACGGTTCCCTCTGACGGCGACGATGAGCCGCAACACGGAGAAGATGATGCGCACCATACTTATAATCGCAGGAAGATATCTGCCCGGTTTTCGTGACGGCGGACCGGTACGTTCGATACTGAACCTGACCGAATGGCTGGGGGATGAATATGATATACGTATCCTGTGCCATGACAGGGATCACGGGGATACAGAGCCTTATCCGGGAATTAAATACAATGAATACAACAGGGTGGGCAAGGCAAAGGTGTGGTATATAAAAGACTACACGCCCGATATAGTCGTAAAGCTTTCCGCAGATGCCCATGTTGTATATGTTGCGGGCCTCTATGACGACTATGCAAGGCTTGCCATGCGTCTTGCAAAGGCCGGGAGGATAAAGAG
Source organism: Lachnospiraceae bacterium (assembly GCA_024693225.1). Classification (GTDB taxonomy): domain Bacteria; phylum Bacillota; class Clostridia; order Lachnospirales; family Lachnospiraceae; genus UBA2868. The sequence continues at coordinate 7,113 of JAILLI010000123.1, read as the reverse complement.
CCCTTTGTATGTGGCCCCCATGGGATCCTTTTCTCCGGAGGCCTTTCGGATCAAAGGATTAAAGAAGCGCCTCTTTATAATGTACATGAAGCTTACGGGTGCATTTCGCAAGGTGGTATGGTCTGTAACATCCGGGCGCGAAAAGGAAGAGCTTACCGCCGTTATCGGAGGTGGAGCGGACTGTATCATCGCGACCGATCTTCCCAGAAGGGGCCTTGTATCCCATAAGGGGATAAAAGAGGCCGGAAAGCTCCGCCTGGTCTTTGTTTCACGCATATCCCCCAAGAAAAACCTGATGGCACTTTACGATATCCTCTCACTTACGGGTAAGGATACGGATATAAAGCTGGACGTTTACGGGACGCCAGAGGATGCTGCTTACCTTGACGATTGCAGGTCAAGACTCGATCAGCTTGAAAGATCGCACCCTCACTTTGACTGGGAATACAAAGGAGAAGCCGAAAGCGAAAAGGTGCCGGAGATCTTTGCAAACTATGATGCCTTTTTGTTCCCGACCCTGGGAGAAAACTACGGTCATGTCATAGCCGAGAGCCTGGCTTCGGGCTGTGTTCCGGTGATAAGCGATACCACCCCCTGGCTTGATCTTGAAAAAGAGGGCTGCGGTTATGTCTGCCGGCTTTCCGATATATCGGCATTCGCAAGGTCGGTCGATACCCTTGCGGCCATGTCCGAAGAAGAACACAAGCTCATGCGGGATAAGTGTGTAGTATATATCACGTCTTTAAACGAAAAGTCTGTGGCAAATACGGGGTACCGGGCCATATTCGGATCTTAAGGGGCGGTTTTTGTAACTCTTTCACAAAATTGCAGAAGAGGGCGGGGATGCTTTTTTTTGAACGGGTGTTAAGTTTTGTGCATCCCCTTCCGATATAAATATCGAGCATGCAGGGAAGCAGTGTAAAACGGATGGATCCGGTCTCGTTTTAGGCTGTTTTTTTGTGTCCTTACAACCAACTTTTTGTAATTGAAAACATGCCGGCTTTGAGTTATACTATTCTCTGAATATGCTGACGTTATTATAGCGATAGTATGCATTTTAAAAAGCGTTGAAAGGGGATAGATATGCTTTATTCGGATATAGGGATAGACCTTGGAACAGCAAGTGTGCTCGTGTATGTAAGAGGAAGGGGAGTGGTGCTCAAAGAACCTTCCGTTATAGCTCTTGACACGGACACCAACACCATAAGAGCCATAGGAGAGGAAGCAAGGATGATGCTGGGCCGTACACCCGGCAACATAGTAGCCATAAGACCTCTCAGACAGGGCGTTATATCGGATTATACGACCACCGAGAAGATGCTCAAATACTTCATCCAGAAGGCTGTGGGAAGGAAAAACTTCCGTAAGCCCAGGATCAGCGTCTGTGTACCTTCGGGTGTCACCGAGGTTGAGAAGAAGGCGGTCGAGGACGCAACATACCAGGCGGGAGCCAGATATGTTGAGATAATAGAAGAGCCGATAGCAGCCGCCATAGGAGCGGGAATAGATATCGGAAAGCCCTGCGGCAACATGATAGTCGACATAGGTGGCGGTACGACCGATATAGCGGTCATCTCTCTCGGGGGTGCTGTGGTATCAACATCCATCAAGGTAGCGGGAGATGATTTCAACGAGGCGATCGTAAGGTATATGAGAAAGAAGCATAACCTTCTGATCGGTGACAATACCGCCGAGGATATCAAGATCAAGATAGGAACGGCTTTCAAACGCCAGGAGATAGAGTATCTGGAGGTTACGGGACGAAACCTTGTAACGGGTCTTCCCAGGACCGTCAAGGTCTCATCGGAAGAGACCGAGGAGGCTCTGCGTGATACTACGGGACAGGTGATAGAAGCCATCCATTCGGTTCTTGAGAGGACACCTCCCGAACTTGCGGCCGATATAGCGGCAAGGGGTATAGTCCTTACGGGCGGGGGAAGCCTTCTTCGGGGACTGGAGGACCTTATAGCATACAAGACCGGTATCAATACCATGACCGCGGAAGATCCGATGACGGCGGTGGCCATAGGGACCGGCAAATATGTGGAGTTCCTTGCGGGATATACTGAATCGATAGAGTAGTTTCATATTGAAGATGGGAGAGTAAATGGTTAAGGGACTGTATACATCGGCAACAGGGATGATCAATGAGCAGCGCAGGGTCGATGTGCTCGCAAACAATCTGGCCAATTCATCGACAACGGGCTTTAAGGCTGAAGGGGCCACATCAGAAGCCTTCTATGATGTTCTTGCATATAAGCTTAAGGATACTTCCGAACCGGGTATCGCAAGGAGGCTGGGAGCCATGAACCTTGGGGTCAAGATCGGAGAGACCTATACGGATTATTCCGAAGGATCTTTTGTGACGACCAACAATGATTATGATCTTGCCTTATCCGGAAAAGGCTTCTTTGCGGTAGAGTTCAAGAGCAAGGAGACCGGGGAGACATCCACCAAATATACCAGGGCCGGCGACTTCATAGTCAATAAGGACGGGGAGCTTGTCAACAAAAACGGGGATCATGTTCTTGATGTGAACAATGAGCATATAATCCTCGATCCGCTGGTACAGCCCAGCATGGGTGTTGACGGGACCATATACCAGAACGGCAATGCGGTGGCCACCATCCAGGTTCAGGATTTCGAAGATTACAACTATCTGAAGAAATACGGAGAGACCTATTTCGAGACCGTTGAAGGGGCGACACCCATAGAATCGGAAGCACTGGTATATAACGGCATGCTTGAGGCATCCAATGTGCAGACGGTCAAAGAGATGGTCAATCTCATCAATTTCCAGAGAGCATATGATACAAATCAGAAGATGATACAGGCCCATAACGAGACTCTTGATATAGCTGTCAACAACCTTGGCAGGCTGTCATGATCGGGAGCGTAAGGTAAGGAGGTAATCATGGTAAGAGCATTATGGAGCGGCGCATCGGGAATGATCGCCCAGCAGACCAACGTTGATACCATTGCCAATAACCTGGCAAACGTCAATACCGTCGGTTACAAGACCGAGCAGAATGAATTCAAGTCTCTTCTCTATCAGGAGATACAGACAAGGACCACAACGGCTAACGGTATACAGAAGCCCGTAGGTGCCCAGGTGGGACTGGGTGTTAGGAATGCATCCATCACATCGGAATTTACCCAGGGAGCTTTTCAGGCTTCAGAGAGTGCCACAAGCTTTGCCATAGGCGGGGACGGCTTCTTTGCCCTGCAGAATAACGGCAATACCGTTTATACCCGTAACGGTGACTTCCATTTTGCCATAGGGGCGGGCAACCAGATGGTGCTCACTTCCTCAGAAGGCTTTCCGGTAATGAACACACAGGGACAGCCCATAACCATACCGGCGGATTACATATCGAGCAAGGTTCAGGTCGATGACACGGGTCAGCTCATGTATCCGGATGCCGACAATAACATGCAGCCCATAGCCGGTATGCAGATAGGACTCTTCCAGTTCCAGAACGCCAGCGGTCTGCACAAGATCGGCGGCACCATGTACGTACCCACAGAAGCTTCGGGACCTGCACTTAACGAGGCAACGAACGCAGCCCTTACCAAGTCCCAGATCAGACAGGGTTATCTGGAAGGGTCAAATGTCCAGGTTGCGGATGAGATGGTTAACCTTATCGTTGCACAGCGTGCTTACGAGCTCAATTCCAAGGTCATAACCACATCCGATTCAATGCTCCAGGTGGCTAACGATCTTAAGAGGTAAGATGGATGGATATAGGCAGCTTATACAGTGATTATCTGACGACAAGTGCACCCAGGACCGACGATCTTGAAAGAAAGATCAAGTCATCGGACGGTAAAAAGAACGATGAAGAGCTTCTCGATGCGTGCAAACAGTTTGAGGCCTATTTCTATGAGCAGGTCTTCAAGAACATGGAGAAGGCCATGGTCCCTTCCGACACGTCAGACGTGAACCATACGCTGATCGATTACTATAAGGAGAACCTTATAGCCGAATACAGTAAAGATATAGTGGAACAGGGAGGGAACGGGTCCAACACCCTGGCCCAGCAGCTCTATGAGCAGATGAAGAGGAACTATTCTGCGTGATCTGATGGAAGAACTTTCCGGTTATATCAAACATATCATTTTTTCCAACAGGGACAACGGATATACCGTTTTTGAACTTGACACCGACACAGAATGCATCACCTGTGTCGGTGCTTTAGTTGGCCTTTCCGAAGGCGAGAGGGTCAGGCTGACAGGTGAATACGTCACCCACAGCGTCTACGGCAGGCAGTTTTCCTTTAAGGGATATGAGCAGGAGACAGGTCAGGATGAGCTGTCTGTTTACCGGTATCTGGCATCCGGAGCCGTAAAGGGCATAGGACCTGCAACAGCCAAAAAGATCATAGAGGCCTTCGGCGAGGATACCTTCAGGATCATGGAGGAAGAGTGCGAGCTTCTTGCGACCATAAAGGGGATATCCCTTAACAAGGCCCGGGATATAGGGGCCCGGTTTGGCGAGAAGCAGGACCTGCGCCGGATCATGGTCTTCCTTCAGAAGTTCGGCATATCCGTAAACCTGGCCAATAAGATATACGAAAAATACGGCCTTGAAACATACAGGATCATGGAGGAGAATCCATACCGGCTGGCTGAAGATATAGAAGGCGTGGGCTTTAAAACGGCGGATGATATAGCCATCTCATCGGGAGTGGATGCCTCATCACCCTACAGGATAAGGAGCGGTATACTCTACGCCATGTCCCTTGCGGTATCGGAGGGTCATGTATATCTGCCCAAGGATGAGGCTGTGGCATATGCGTCCCGGATACTTGGCATAGATGAGGATGCCGTCATTTCGGAATGTGAGAGACTGGGTATTGAAAGCAGGCTTGTCATAAAGCAGGCCGGCAGTGAAGTAAGGATATATCTTCCCTCCTTTTACCGGATGGAGACGGCCTGTGCCCGTATGATACGCGATCTTGATATCGTAAGGGACAAGGACACCGCTCAGATATATGAGACCGTAAGAAGCCTTGAAGATCCTGAAAGACCCCTGGCGGAGAAACAGAGGGAAGCCGTTGTTGGAGCCCTGTCGAACGGGCTTTTTATCATAACCGGCGGACCCGGGACCGGAAAGACCACCATCATAAACGTGCTGATAAAGTACCTTGCCGCTGCGGGTGAAGAGTTTGTCCTTGCTGCCCCTACCGGCAGGGCGGCAAAAAGGATGACCGAAGCTACGGGCTATGAGAGCTCCACAATACAGAGACTCCTGGGACTGTCGCCCGGAGGTATGGACGGCAATGCTTTTTCATATGAATACAATGAGGACAATCCCCTGGAGGCGGATGCCGTCATTATCGATGAGATGTCTATGGTGGACCTGCCCCTCTTTAAGTCCCTCCTGTCGGCCATTGTGCCGGGGACAAGGCTCATCATGGTGGGTGATACCAATCAGCTTCCGTCGGTCGGACCGGGCAGCGTGCTTAGGGACCTGATAAGATCGGAATGTATAGACGTTGCCAGGCTTGACAGGATATTCAGGCAGTCTGATGAGAGTGATATCATAGAAAACGCTCATAAGATAAATGCGGGGCTTATGCCCAGGCTTGACAACAAGAGCAGGGATTTCTTCATGCTCCGGCGCGACAATGCCAATATCATATTGAGCAATATCATAACCCTGGTATCAAAGAAGCTTCCGGGCTATGTTGGAGCCAGGCCCTTTGACATACAGGTCCTTACTCCCACAAGAAAGGGACCTTTGGGTGTCGAAAACCTCAATCCCGTCCTGCAAAAATACTTAAATCCGCCGGCCCCGGAAAAGAAGGAGAAGGAGTACGGCAGCACCCTCTTTCGTGAAGGGGACAAGGTGATGCAGATAAGGAATGATTACCAGCTGGAGTGGGAGATCAGAGGATCATTCGGGATCAGCTACCAGACCGGGACCGGGGTCTTTAACGGGGACCTGGGAAAGATCGACAGGATCGACACTTTTTCGGAGGTCATGGAAGTTGTCTATGATGATGACAGGAGGGTCAGGTACCCCTTCTCACAGCTCGATGAACTGGAACTGGCCTATGCCGTTACCATCCATAAATCCCAGGGAAGTGAATATCCCGCTGTGGTCATACCCCTTCTGTGGGGCCCCAGACAGCTCTTTAACCGCAACCTTCTCTATACCGCCATCACCAGGGCCGTAAAATGCGTGACCATTGTGGGAAGCGAAGAGACCGTGGAGTATATGGTGGAAAATGAGGCTGAACTGAAACGATACACAAGTCTTGCCCAAGCGATAAAGGAAAACGTATATTGAACACTTCAGGATTGATCAGGGCACTTTATGATCTCATCTACCCTTCCGTCTGTCCCGTCTGTGACCGCGTAACAAGCAGATTTGCCGCCGATATATGTCCCGACTGCCAAAGGCGACTGTCCTTTGTCGGAAGAAGCTACTGCATGACCTGCGGCAAGCCTGTTGACGAGGCGGATGAGTACTGCGCCGACTGTAAAGGCAGGCGCCACATCTATGATGAGGGAAGGAGCCTTCTGGTATATGATGAATATGCCTCCGCTTCCGTATACAGGTTCAAATACAGGGGCAGAAGGGAGTATGCGGCCTGTTATGCAAGGCTTATGCATGAAAGGCTGGAGCGCAAGATCAGAAGCTGGGATCCCGATGTCATGATCCCCGTTCCGGTCCATAAGAGCAGGCTGAAAAAAAGGGGTTACAACCAGGCGGCCCTTATCGCCGATGAGCTGGCAAAAAGGACGGGAATACCTGTTGACAAGGGCCTCATCTTAAGGAAAGTGGCCACCGGAGCACAAAAGAACCTAAGTGCCGCCGAGCGTCAAAAGAATCTCAAAAAGGCTTTTATTGCAACCGGAAATGTTGTAAAATATAGAACAGTCCTTATAGTCGATGATATATATACGACAGGGGCTACGATGGATGCTCTTGCTGCCGTCCTTAAAGACGCGGGCGTCCGGAAAGTTTATTTTGTAACGCTCTGTATCGGGAGGGGGATATAAGAGAGCGAAGTTTTCAGGAGGATCATGAAATGGATGTTAAGAATTGTAAGAAGTGCAGGAGACTGTTCAATTATATAGGAGGTCCGGCTATATGCCCTCAAT